>JAZFXR010000021.1:0-3695 GCA_036448835.1 Dehalococcoidia bacterium
CTGACTTTGCCCGGGGTTTAAAAGAACTGGGCATTGAGATATTCAGCACTGGTGGCACCAAGAAGTCCTTAGAGGCTGCCGGACTAAAAATGCATAGCGTCTCGGAGCTTACTGGCTTTCCTGAAATTCTGGATGGCCGGGTGAAGACTTTACATCCCGCGGTGCATGGAGGCCTCTTAGCCCGACGTGACCTTCCCCAGCATCTATCAGAGCTAACACAGAACCGCATTGAACCCATTGATATGGTGGTAGTCAACCTCTATCCCTTTGTGGAAACAGTGAGCAAGGGTGGGGTCTCCTTAGACGAGGCACTAGAGAACATTGACATTGGCGGACCGAGCATGCTTCGCTCAGCAGCCAAGAATTTCCCCTCTGTCCTGGTAGTAGTCGACCCGAGCGATTATGATACGATCCTGCAAAAGCTACGCCAGGGCGATGCAGATTCAGAATATAGGAAGCGCCTGGCCCAGAAAGCTTTCCAGCATGTAGCCCTTTATGATACAGCCATCGCTCAATACCTTAACGAAGAAACCTTCCCCGAAGAGATGACCATAGCCTTAAAGAAGGCTCGCAGTCTTCGCTATGGCGAGAATCCGCATCAGCAAGCTGCCTTTTACGTTGAGCAAAATGTGAGACAAAGTCAAGATGGTCTGGCATCGCTAGAACAGATTGGCGGGCCCGAGATTTCCTTTAATAACCTTCTTGATCTAGATGCTGCTTTAAACGTGTTGAGTGATTTTACTGCTCCCACCATTGCCATAATGAAGCACACTAATTCTTGTGGACTAGCATCCCGCAATGATTTAGCCGAGGCTTATAGGCGAGCTTTGGCTGGCGACCCCGTAGCTGCCTTTGGCGGCATAGTTGGCAGCAATCGAACTCTTGATCTGGCTACTGCCAAAGAAATCGATAAGCATCATTTCGACGCCATTGTTACCCCTGGATATGACAAGGGTGCTCTTGAATTACTAAAACGGAAAGAAAGTTTGCGCCTTATAAAAGCTGCTCCTTATCATCCTTCTTCCGAAATGCAGCTCGATTTTCGCCATATCGGGAGCGGCTTTCTGGCTCAAATGTCAGACACTTTGACTGAATCCGAACTTAAGCCTCGCATAGTAACCAAACGCCAGCCAAGCGAGACGGAGTTGTCAGATCTGCTCTTTGCCTGGAAGGCGGTTAAGGGCATAAAATCCAATGCCATAGTCATCGCCAAGGACAAAACATTGTTAGGCATGGGAGCAGGACAGCCAAGCCGTGTAGTAAGCGTTGAGCTATCTTTGAAAAAAGCCGGTGCCCAGGCTAAAGACAGCGTCCTCGCCTCCGATGCCTTCTTCCCCTTTACCGATGGCCCGGAATTGGCAATCAAGCACGGAGTTACTGCCATTATCCAGCCCGGCGGCTCGGTAAGAGACAAAGAGGTAATTGAACTGGCAGACAAGTATAATGTTACTATGGTATTTACTGGTGTCCGCCACTTCAGACACTGAACCGAGAAACAAAAAGAACCTTGCTCTAAATCCTCAGCTTAACAAATTTGGATTTGGAGTTTCTATGAAGGAGGTGAGAAATGTTCATGATTAGCAAAGAAACTATGGACAGCGTTATGTCGCTTAGAGAAAGAGTAGCTGACCCGGACAAAAGGGCAGAGTGTATTACCGATGTAGAAAATATGATAAAAATGAAGGAATCCCATCTGGCAAGGGCAGACTGGGGTACTTGTTGTGGCAACATCGGCAATCTGGTACCACAGATAGAAAGCGAACTACAGATGCTCCAGAACACCTTGGATGTCTTAAGGGCGGAGGACAGCACGAAGGCAGCTTCTTTGTTAGAAGATTACATTGCTTTCTTGAAGAAAAACTATAATCCTGAACCTGATCATTCGTGATGTCATGACTAGAGCAGTAATTGTATTGGATATGTTACGTGGCTTTCTCGAGAAAGGTTATCCACTTGATTGTGGCCTCGAAGCTCGTAATATCATACCCAATATTCAGAAATTACTGGAGCGAGAGCTAAAACAGGGCTCAAAAATCTTCTATTTATGTGACCACCATATACCCAACGACCCAGAATTTAAAATGTTCCCACCCCATTGCATTGAAGGTACTGAGGAAGCTGAACTCATACCCGAGCTTTTGCAATATCCCGGTGAAATAATACCCAAAAGAACTTTCAGCAGTTTCTACAACACTTCTTTAGACAAGAAACTGGAGGCAATCAAGCCCAAAACCATAGTCGTCTGTGGCGTAACTACCCATATCTGTGTTTTGAACGCAGTAATTGATGCCAGAAATAGAGGCTATGAAGTTGAAGTCCCCGTTGATTGTGTTGCTTCCTTCGATAAAAAAGCTCACGCTTTTGCCCTGGATTATATGGAGAAGGTGCTGGGAGCCGAGCTTATTAAACCCTCGGTTAAGGTTTCTCCACCACTTTTCGAAATCCCCGATTCATGGTTGAACGGGGAAACTGCCGACATCTATTTTCCCCGCACCGTGGAAGTACTTAAGAAGGAAGGGATTAATCCCATAGCAACCATGGAGGTTTTTCCTCGCCGAGCCGGTATTCTGTGCGGCATAGAAGAAGTTAAAGCTTTGCTTGCTGAGGTTCTTCATAAGGATAGTTGTGAAGTATGGTCGCTATCCCAAGGCGAACCCTTCGGCAGAAAAGAAGTAGTCCTGCGCATAAAAGCCCCTTATCAAAGCTACGGAACTTATGAAACAGCTTGTCTAGGCATACTCTCCCATTGCAGTGGCTGGGCTACCGCTGCCCGCGAATGCGTTGATGCGGCTCGAGGTGTTCCTGTCATCAGCTTTGGGGCTCGCCATGTCCACCCCGCAGTAGTCGGTATGATGGAATACTCCGCTATAGTCGGGGGCTGTACTGGCTGCTCCAGTACGGCTGGAGCGAAACTTGCCGGCATCCAA
This sequence comes from Dehalococcoidia bacterium, assembly GCA_036448835.1. Taxonomy (GTDB): domain Bacteria; phylum Chloroflexota; class Dehalococcoidia; order GIF9; family AB-539-J10; genus RBG-13-51-36. Next base: position 2,928 of record JAZFXR010000021.1, read on the forward strand.
CCTACCGGGACTATTCCTCACGCCCTAATCATTATTATGGACAGTACTGCCAAGGCCACTCTTGCTTTTGACAAGCACATGCCATCCGAAGTGCCGCGCATTGCTCTGGTGGATACTTTCGAGGACGAGGTTAGGGAAAGTGTAACTGTGGCCAAAGCTATGCAAGGGAAGTTACAGGGCGTAAGATTAGACACACCTTCAGAAAGAGGTCGAGTTACTGCCGACCTGGTCAAAGAAGTTCGAGCCTGGCTGGACCTCGAGGGATTTAAGGACGTACAAATAGTTGTCAGTGGTGGACTTGACCCGGAACGAATCAGATACTTCATCGCCGAAGGGGCACCTGTGGATATCTTCGCCGTTGGCAGTTACATCAGCGATGCCAGGCCCGTTGACTTCACTGCTGATCTTCACGAAATAGAAGGCAGACCCATCGCCAAAAGAGGCAGAATGCCCGGTATCACACCTAATCCCAGGCTGAAGAGGGTGATGTAGCAGCTCCCAGAAGAAGTTTATTTCGCTTATTCATGTAATTAGGGAACATATATTAGCCTTGACGCTTCTATGTCTCTATGCTTTTCTTAACCTCTTCCACTATCCCAGGCAATATCTCGCCCGTCTTCCCCTGGATTAAGTAGTCCGATATTCCTTCGTGGGTGAGCGGCGTAGGGTCAGCATTCACCTCTATTATCTTTACATTAGTTTTATGCCCTACCAAATCAAAGCCCGCAGCCAATCTACGAGCGCGATATCTTGCCATCCTGGGCAGAT
>JAZFXR010000022.1:0-2807 GCA_036448835.1 Dehalococcoidia bacterium
AAGCTGGAGACAGTCCGAGATGTAGGTTTAGGGTATATTCACCTGGGTCAGCCAGCACCGACGCTTTCTGGAGGTGAGGCACAGCGAGTAAAACTAGCTACTGAGTTATCCCGCCGCTCTACAGGCAAAACGCTTTACATACTGGATGAGCCTACTACCGGCCTTGCTTTTTCAGATATTGCTTGCCTGCTGAAGGTGCTACAGCGCCTGGTCGACTATGGAAACACGGTAATTGTCATCGAGCACCACATGGACGTAGTCAAAAATGCCGATTGGGCCATTGACCTTGGCCCCGGAGCTGGCGGCGACGGTGGCTATCTTGTAGGTGCTGGCACACCTGAGGACTTGACCCAAAAGGATGCCTCTTCCACAGGCCGATATTTACGTGATATATTATTAGCTCAGCGGGAAAAGGTATTGACATGACATCGAGACCTAACAGGGACGAAATTCTTGATTCTATCCATGGCAATGTCCAGGATAAGAATATGATTAGGCATATGTTAGCCACCGAGGCTATCATGCGAGCTCTAGCTAAAAAGTTGGGGGAGGATGAAGAAGAGTGGGGCATTACCGGACTTATTCACGATATAGACATGGAATTAGTTGAAAGTGATATGAGCAGCCACAGCAGATTGGGGGCTGACATCGCCCGGGAGCTCGGAGCCGGTGAAGCCATGGTCCACGCTGTTTTGTGCCATAACGAAGCTCACGGCGTTCCCCAAGAAACGAAATTAGATAAGGCCCTTTTCTGTGCTGACTGCTTAAGCGGGCTTATCACTGCTGCTGCTCTGGTTCGCCCCGATAAAATAAGCGGATTGACCACTAAATCGGTAATGAAACGTTTTCGCGAAAAAAGTTTCGCCGCGGGAGTCAATCGGGAGCACGTGGCGCAGTGTCAACAAATCGGACTGGAACTGGAAGAGTTCATCGGGCTGGGGATTGAAGCTATGCAGGGAACCGCCTCAGATCTGCAGCTGTGACATCTTTGAATTTCAGTGAATTTGGTAGTGCGTGGCCGAAGACCCGCACTATATTTTTGAGATATCCCTCGGCTGGAAGCAGAATTCCTGTGATTAGTATTTCAGCTGGACATATGCCCACTTACCTGTATAGCCTGGACCTTAGGCTGGGACTAACCTATCATCATGTTCAAGTCCAAATTCCTATTGCAAACGGATTTATGTGTTTGGTATAGTTGACCATACTTGGTTATAAACGTAGTTTGACTTTTTAGCCAGGACTGAGAAGGAAGCAGGTATGGTGGTAAGAAGAAAACTCATTCATGAAAGAAATAGAACCACCAAACAAAAAGCTAGAGACACTACCTCTAAGTAAAGAGATATACAATGCCCTCCTAGCATCCTCCTGGGATGCCACGCTGGGGATGAATCGCGAGGGGTCAATAGTATTCTGGAATAAAGGCGCAGAGCAAATTTTCGGCTACTCAACCGACGAGATACTGGGGCAGCCAGTAACCAGGTTGATGCCTGAGAAACACAGAGAGAGCCACGCAAAAGTACTGAATGCTTTCTTGAGCGGAAATTACGGTGCGGCAGGTACCATCGAATTTGATGCATTGAGAAAAGATGGCTCTACATTCCCCGTTGAATTATCTTTATCCATTTGGCAGCAGAACGGTAAATTTGTGGGGCTTGCCATCGGGAAAGACATTGGCGAGCGCAAACAAATGGAGCAGGCACTTAGAGAAAGCGCAGAACGTTATTGTAATCTCTTTGCGACCTCGCTGGAAGCAGTTATTTCTGCGGACATCGAGGACAATGGTTCAGCAGGCAATAAAGCGCTAGAGAAACTATGCGGCTGCTGTCTGGAAGGACTGAACGAGATGAAGGCAACACGTAGTCTTCCTCCAGAAAGAAGCGAATACATATCCGAACAAGTGGAGAGAATTCTGAGCGCAGATGAACCTATATCCAGCCTAGTGCATCAAATCTTCAGTAAATACGGTAAAAGGATACTGATAGAGCAGTATTTAGACTTCGTCAAGAGAAAAGGCGCAAGGGCACGGTTCCAAGGGTCTCACAGAGACATCGCCGAGCGCAATAAAACAGCAGAACAACTAAAGAATTCTCTTATCAACCTGGCAAAAATCGTTTCACGCGTAATTGAATCCTGTGACCCCTATACGGCGGGGCACCAGCAAAGAGTAGCTGAACTGGCCTGGCTTGTAGGTGAGAACATGGGTTTGGCTGATGATATAGTTGAGAGGCTCTACTTCAATGGATTGCTACACGATATCGGCAAGATTTCCGTCCCATCGAGTATCCTTACCAAACCGGGTAGGTTAGCCGAAGAAGAATGGGCTATCATCCGTGCCCATACCAAACAGGGTTATAACATATTGAAGGACGCACATCTTCCCTGGCCAGTAGCGAACGCGGCACTACAACATCACGAACGACTAGATGGCTCGGGTTATCCTGACGGTATCACAGGGGATAAGCTAAGTCTGGAAGTCAGCATTCTGGCTGTCTGCGATGTTGTGGAAGCTATGAGTTCCCATCGCCCTTATCGGCCAGCAAGGACCACGAATGACGTTCTAAAAGAGCTCAAGGACAGCAGGGAAACAAAGTACAATGCCAATGTAGTGGATGTGATGCTGCCGATGATTGAAAGTGGGGAGTTTAAATCTGTATGGAATCGTAAGAATTCAAGGAATGTGGCTACAGAAGATCTATGTACCTGACGATGTCAAGGAAGTTTTCAAAGGGTTCATGTTTAAGATTGTTCTCTCTGCAGTACGGCAACAGCTCGCCAGTGGCAAAAACATAATAAGCGTATTTCGC
>JAZFXR010000023.1:0-6221 GCA_036448835.1 Dehalococcoidia bacterium
TGCCGACTCTTCGCCCCGTGGATATTGACGGTTATCTGAATACGGTTATCGATTCTGGAGTGAAGATTGTGGAAACAGCCGGCAGAAGCCCGGAGCCATATATGGAACGACTTAAGGCGGCCGGAGTAAAGGTGATACACAAGTGCACTGCAGTCCGCTTCGCTCGCACCGCTCAGCGAATAGGCTGCGACGCCGTCAGTATCGATGGTTTTGAGTGCGCCGGACACCCTGGGGAGGAGGATGTCACCTCGCTTGTCTTGATTCCGTTGACTGCTGATGCTGTTGAAATTCCCATTATTGCCTCTGGGGGCTTCGGCGATGGCCGTGGTCTTGTTGCCGCCCTGGCACTAGGAGCAGAAGCAGTCAATATGGGTACCCGCTTTATAGCAACCAAAGAGGCACCAGGACATCCCAAAGTAAAGGAATTCCTAACCACAGCATCGGAGCGTGACACAGTATTAGTGTTACGCTCATTCCGCAACACGATGAGAGCCTTGAGAAACCCCACTTCCGAAAAGGTGCTCGAGATGGAAAAGCAAGGCGCCGATATCCATCAATTAGAATCGCTCATCAGCGGCAGAGTAGGACTGAAATTGCTTGAAGAAGGCGATACCGATGAAGGCTTGCTTAGTGTAGGTCAGGTAGTAGGCCTCGTTCACGACATTCCCACAGTCAAGCAGTTGATAGACAGGATCATCAGAGAAGCTGAGGAAGTTATCTCCAATATAGAAGCTAGCGGTATTTTCAAACCACTGCGTAAACCGACTGATGACACAAACAAGTAGGAATACCCTTCAATTGTACATAGGCTCACAATGGCAAGGATCATCATATTGTTAATCACACCGAGGATACGGTGCCTTAAGTCCTTGTGACGACGGAGCTATAATATGACTTTTCGAAACAAGTATGGAGGTGACTGGAGTGTCCACTCCAGATACTCAGGGAATCCAAGAGCTAAAAAGTGCTATTGCTGAAGGCAAGAACTGGTATGTGGCCATGCTTGAAGCAATTCACCTCTGGAGTAGTCCTGAAGAGGATTACCGCGGGCGACATTATCAATATCTTGTTGACCACGAAGCTTTCGATTGGCTAGCTGTAGCGGAGAGGCTATGTGAAGAGCTCGATGAGTTTGTTCCAGAGAAGGAGCGGGTAAATCTTCTTTTCTTCGGTATACCGCCAATAGAATTATCCAAGGACGAGTTTAAGAATATAATTGGTGACTTTAAGTACCAGGCTCATCTCAATTATTTCTATGGCGTTTTTGTGGAAAGGTTTCTCATTTTGGCTGAAACTGAAGAGATACGAAAGAAGAGGAGAGTTCTAGGTCTGAGCAATGATAACGGAGTAGTCGACGATGCCTATCAACTGATTTATGGTGCCTCTCAATCTGCTCTATTGAACCAATTCAGGAAAGAGAGACATCATACTCAGCTCAAATCTATAGGCCTCAGCGAGCTCAACGAATTTACCTACTGGTTATTTAAGTATCGAATAAGAAATGGTGATAAATCACGCACGGCTAGTGACACCAAGAAAGCACTGACAAAGTTGAACGGGCTACTAAGGCTTAAGACTAAACGCTTCACGCCTCAATTACCGAAAACCAGTTAGTCTTAGTTATCGGCCGACGGTGAGCTAAGCTGAGATAATTCCCGGTGTAACCTTTTCAATTTATCTTCGAGCGTGGCAAGTTTCTGTTTCTGCCTATCAATAACATGAGACGGTGCCTTGCTTAAAAAGGCGCTATCGCTCAGCCTGGATTCGAGTCGGGCGATTCTTCCTTTGATTTCTTCGCTTTCCCCTAGCAGTCGTTGTTCTTCGGCGCGGCGGTCCACCATGTCTGCCAAGGGCACAACTACCTCAGCCTCTCTCAACACCAAGACCAATGCTTTGTCTTTAGTGCGTTCCCTTTCTTGGCGACCGAGTATAGTTAAGGGCCGAACCTTAGCCAGTGTTTCTATTATATTAGCTTGTGTGGTAAGACCCGAAAGAAGCTCATCAGTGTAAATTCGGGCTGCAATCCATCTGTTTGGCTTCACCTTGTATTCGGCCCTCATGTTGCGAATGGAGTGGATAATCTCTGTTAGGGAATCCATCACTCGCTCTGCTTCTGGAGCAAAGCCTTTGTCGTCAGCGAAAGGATAAGGAGCTATCATTATAGAAGCCGGCATTCGACCTTTATCGCGTAGACGCTGCTTCAAACTTTGCCACAATTCCTCGGTAACGAAAGGCATGAAAGGGTGCAAGAGGCGCAGTGACTTCTCCAATGTATTGGCCAGGAAGGGTAAAGGTGAGGGGGTTAATTGGCTACGAAGTCGTATCTTGGCAATTTCAATGTACCAATCACAGAACTTGGACCAGATGAAATCGTAAATCTGCTGCTCTGCTTCACCGAATTGGAACTCTTCCATCAGCCCCGTAACATTTTTGACAAGCTTGTTGAGCTGGCTATCAATCCATTGATCTTCTAGTCTCTGCGGTTGGAGCTCGGTTACCTGAGCTTCTAATTGCTCGGCATCTAGGCTCCGAAGGATAAACCTGGTGGCATTCCACAACTTGTTGACGAAATTGCGGCCGGATTCCAATTTGTCTTGGCCCAGACTCATATCGTTACCCGCCGTACTGCCTACAGTCAGAGCGAACCGGAGAGCGTCGACACCATAGTCCCTTATGGGCTCGGCGGGGCTCATAGCGTTCGCTTGCAGTTTGCTTCTGCTCATCTTCTCTCCGCCCTTATCCCTAATCAGCCCATGGAGGTAAACAGTGTGGAAAGGTACCTCGCCCATGTTCTCCAGGCCCATCATGATCATCCTGGCGACCCAGAAGAAAAGGATATCATAGCCAGTTTCCATTACCGAGCCAGGATAGAAATAGCGAAGGTCATCAGTGTCCTCCGGCCAACCCAGCGCAGAATGTGTCCATAGGGCCGAGCTAAACCAGGTGTCGAGGACATCAGGGTCCTGAATGACTTGTTTTGAACCGCAATGAGTACAAGCCGAAGGTCCATCTACCGATACCGTCAACTTGCCACAGTCCTGACAATACCATACTGGGATGCGGTGTCCCCACCATAGTTGTCGGCTGATACACCAATCTCTGATGTTTTCCATCCAGTCAAAATATATCTTGGCGAAGCGTTCGGGAATTATCGTGATCCTGCCGTCTTTAACAGCCTCGATGGCAGCTTTAGCCAAAGGCTGCGTCTGGACAAACCATTGCAGGCTGACCTTGGGTTCAATCATCATCTGGCAACGGCCGCAATGCCCGACGGAGTGTGAGTAAGGCTCGATTTTCTCCAAAAGCTTTTTGCCTTTTAGGTCGGCTAACACCTTATCTCGGCAGGCAAACCTTTCCAGACCGCGATAGGGACCGGCGTTCTCATTCATAGTGGCATCTGGATTCATGATATCTACAAGAGGCAAATTATGTCTCTGGGCTACTTCCAAGTCTGTGGGGTCATGGGCTGGAGTTATCTTCAATGCTCCGGTACCGAAAGAAGTATCAACAGCATCATCAGCGATTATTGGGATTTCCCTGTCTATAATAGGGAGGGTAACACTCTTACCTATCAATTTTTTGTAACGCTTATCTTCGGGATTCACCGCCACAGCCGTGTCGCCGAGGAAAGTTTCCGGTCTGGTGGTAGCTACAGTAACGAAACCCTCGCTTTCAGTCAGAGGATAGCGAATATAATAAAGGTGTCCGGTGATGTCTTTATGCTCTACTTCGAGGTCAGATATGGCAGTCTGGCAGCGGGGGCACCAGTTTATCATCCGCTCCCCACGATAGATTAACCCCTTGTTATACAGACGGACAAATGCAGTACGGACTGCTTCGCTTGGACCTTCATCCAGTGTGAACTTCTCCCTAGTCCAATCACAGGAAGCCCCCAGCAATTGTTGTTGGTGCCTGATATCATGCCTGTTCTTGTTGGCCCATTTCAAGATCAATTTCGCGAATTCCTCGCGCCCGATCTCTTCTTTGGTTTTACCCTGCTCTGCCAGTTGCCGTTCCACAACCACCTGCGTGGCAATGCCAGCGTGGTCGGTTCCCGGCAACCACAAGGTAGGCTCCCCCAGCATCCTGCGCCACCTAGTCATCATATCCTGCAATGTCACAAACAGAGCATGTCCCAGATGGAGGTCACCAGTGACATTAGGAAGGGGCATAACAATGACAAAAGGTTTTCTATCAGGGTCTATTCGGGGGGTGAAATATCCCTGTCTTACCCAGAAATCATACCACTTACTTTCTATCTTGCCTGACTCGTAAGCTTTAGGTACTTCGGACATTAACTTCACACCTGTCTCAGCTATTGGCTGTCAGTTGCCAGAAATATTGATATCTGGGCGAAGTCAAAGCTCTTTTGGTCATCGGGATTCTGGCTTTGACAGAAACTCGACAACCTTGTTCAAAACCCTTTCAGCCACCTCTCGCTTAGTAAGGAGAGGCAAGCTATCAATCTTGCCTTTTCTGTCAATTATGGTTACTCGATTGGTGTCAGTACCAAATCCACTATCGTTAGCTGTAACATCATTAGCCACGACAACATCAAGTCCCTTTTTCTTTAGCTTCTGCTTAGCATTTCCCACCAGGTTACTGCTTTCAGCGGCGAAGCCTACCTTGATGAAATTTCCTTTGACGCTGCCTAAGATGTCCGGGGTGCATTCCAGCTTTAAGGTTAACCCTGCCTCTCCTTTTTTGATCTTATCTTTGGCTGCCTTAGTCGGACGGTAATCGGCTACGGCGGCTGCCATGACCAGAGCATCAGCTTGTCGAGTTGCTTTCTCTACTGCTCGATGCATTTCCTTAGCAGTGCTGACTTTGACCACGTCAACGTCTGCCGGCTCCGGTAATGAAGCAGGTGCTGTGACCAGTGTTACTTCGGCTCCCCGGTCGCGGGCTGCTTCAGCCAGAGCATATCCCATTTTCCCCGAGGAACGGTTGCTGACGTAGCGAACCGGGTCTATAGGCTCCTCGGTACCGCCAGCGGTAACCACGAGGTGTTTGCCGGCCAGGTCTCCGCTTCTCTCTAGTACGTGGCGGATGCCACCTATAATATCATTGATATCGGCAAGTCGCCCTACGCCTTCTTTGCCCGAGGCTAACCAGCCTGTGGTTGGACCAATAATCACGAAATTGCGGATTCTTAGCTTATGCAAGTTATCCTGTGTGACAGGATTATTATACATATTGGTTTCCATGGCTGGGGCTACAACCACCGGTGCCCCGGTAGCTAGAACCGTGCAGCACAACATGTCATCAGCAATGCCTGCAGCCAGTTTGGCAATAATATTAGCCGTAGCAGGAGCGATGACCACTATATCAGCAGCTTTTGCCAGAGAGACATGCTCAATGCTGAATTCAGAAGCCAAATCAAACATCTCGGTAACTACCGGCCTCCCCGTAATCGCCCGGAAAGTAACAGGTGATATAAACTGGACGGCTTCCTCAGTCAAGATTACATTCACCTTGGCCCCTGCCTGAGTTAGCTGGCTGGCAATCTCTGCTGCTTTGTAGGCAGCAATGCTTCCTGTTATCCCTAGCACTATAGCCTTGTTACTAAGCATTACTGTTCCTTGTTCATTTCATAAATCAGACGCAATCCAATTAAGGTTAAATCAGGATCCACTATTTCTATTGCCGGTATTTCTTGTGCCAGAAAGTAAGCCTGGCCGCCTGTAGCTATTACCTTGGCTTTGCTTCCTAATTCCTGTTCTATTCGCAGAATCATGCCCTCAATAAGTCCCACGTGACCAAATACTACACCCGATTGCATTGCAGCGATAGTATTTCTGCCGATGGCTTGCTCCGGGCGACTCAATCTAATTCGAGGGAGCGCAGCAGTACGAGTATATAAAGCTTCCGTAGCTATGACGATCCCCGGAGCAATGGCACCACCAAGATAATCCCCTTCTTTGGAAACAACACTGAAGGTGGTGGCGGTGCCAAGATCAACAATTATTAATGGCTTTCCATAAAGATGCTGTGCAGCCACGGCATCGACCACACGGTCAGAACCAACCTCTCTGGGGTTATCCAGGCGAATGCGCATACCTGTCTTGACGCCAGTTTCTACCACCAAGGCTTCACTATGTAGATATTTCGTACACAGTTCCACGAATGCAGGTAACAGCGGTGGCACGACACTGCACAATGCTACGCCGGTAATCTCCGAAGGCGAAACCTTCTTTCGCTCCATGAGGTTGAGTAATACT
>JAZFXR010000024.1:0-3377 GCA_036448835.1 Dehalococcoidia bacterium
GGTCATAACTACCCCCTGAGTTCAGAAAATTTGCCCAATGGAGTCTCTTGGATCCAGGCATTACCTCGGGATGGAAATGGATTAATAACCTCCGCTTGTCATTCTGAGGCCTTCGTATCTAGTCATCCTGATAACTTCACTCTTGTTGTTGCGAGCACCTGAAAGTTGAGTGGCAATCTCCGGGATTGCTTCGTCGCCTTCGGTTCCTCGCAACGACATGAGGGGGAGATTGCTTAGGCACCGTCGTGCCGCGCAACGACAGAATGAAGGTGTCATTCTGAGACCTTCGCATAGCTCAGTATGATATATGGAGATTCTTCGTTGTCCAATTTCATTTGGACTCTCAGAATGACGAGACTAAACGCTTTCACTACGCGCTATTGACAGGGATTAGGCCATACTATTTACTTTTCTCTGACCCACTAATCTTGTCGAGAAAGGGAGCCAGTATATCCATGGGCAAAGGAAACAGAATGACGTTGCTTCTCTCTGTGGCAATGCTTGCCAATGTCTGCAAATAGCGGAGCTGTAGAGCTGAAGGCTGGCTGGAAATAACTTTGGCAGCCTCGGCCAATTTCTCTGCCGCCTGGGCTTCACCCTCGGCGTGAACCACCTTGGCTCTCCTCTCCCGCTCAGCCTCAGCCTGGGCTGCCATAGCCCTCTGCATTGTTTGCGGCAGTTGCACATCCTTAACCTCCACCATGCTCACTTTTATACCCCAGGGATTAGTGCCTTCATCAACCACCGCCTGTATCTTTTCGTTGAGCCTGTCCCGCTGGCCTAATAACTCATCCAGCGTGGATTGTCCGACGACATTTCTTAACGTAGTAGCGGCAAGCAGCGAGGTTGCCTTGACATAATCGAGCACCTTGAGAATAGCATCTCCGGCCTCGACCACCCGGAAGTAAATTACGGCGTCAACCCTGACAGTAACATTGTCCAGGGTGATGCACTCTTGCTGGGGAACGTCCATGGTGATTACCCGCAGGTCAACTTTCCGCATATTCTCAATGAAAGGTATAATCACGACCAGGCCCGGTCCTCTAACGCCCACGAATCTACCCAGTCGGAAAACGCCCCCTCTTTCATATTCCTTAACGACTTTGAGAGCTGCCGACAGAAGTATTAGTACTGCTACTGCGATAACAACATAAATAAATACGTTCATTTTTCCTCCTTTTCTTTAGATTTTTTGGTCACCCATAATTTCAATCCTTGTACTTTGGTTATTGTCACCTCCTCTCCGGGTTCTATTTTACTATCTTCGGCTATAGCTGTCCATAATTCTCCTTCGGCCAGAACCGTGCCCTTGGGGTTGAGGGCCGTTTGCACCACAGCTTCTTTCCCTATCATGTCTTCTATGCCAGCCGAGAGTTTTCGCCTCTGGCCTTTTACGATGGCATATATGACGAAAATGATGAAGGCGACGGCAAGAACTATGGCTATGATAATTGGGCCAGTCATTTCGAAATTCATAAAATCCATAAAATCCATAAATGTCACCTGCCTATTCCTTTGATTTCTTTGTCACCCATAATTTCAATCCTTCCACTTTGGTTATTATTACTTCTTCACCCGGTGCTACTCTGCCGCCTTCCGATGCCGCCGTCCATAGTTCTCCCTGAGCCAGAACCGTGCCCGTAGGGTCGAGGGGTGTTTTGGCTATGGCTATTGTCCCAATCATCCCCTCAGCCCCGGTGGCCTTGCGCCGTCTTTGCCCGCGGACAATAGCGCCAACGACAAACACAGCGAAAGCGGTAACGCCTGCCGTAACACCGGCAATCAGCCCCCTGTTTACCTCTATCCCCGGGCTGTGGCTGAACAATATCAGCGAGCCCATGACCAGGGAGGCTATGCCTCCGGCTGTCAATAATCCAAAAGCAGTGGTGAAGTATTCGGCAATAAAAAGTCCCACGGCCAGTAAAATAAGTGCCATACCTCCCCAGTAAGCATCAAGGACGCCCAGGGAGTAAAACGCCAGGAACAAGCTGATGCCCCCGGCGACCCCTGGGAAAACCAGTCCCGGGTTGGAAATCTCGGTAATTAACCCTATGGTAGCCAGGGTAAACAGGATGTAGGCAATGTTGGGGTCGCTGAGGGCCTGCAGGAATTGTTCAATGGCATTCATTTCGTTTCTAGTTTGAATATAGTCCGCAGTGTCAATGACAACTTCCTCGCCATTGGCTAAAGTGACCTCCCAGCCATCGATTTGGGCAATAAGGTCTTCCAAATTCTCAACTCGCAGGTCGATAAGGTTATATTCCAGGGCATCAACATCGGTGAACGATTTGCTTTGAGTAACTGCCAGCTCGGCTTCTTCCATATTGCGCCCGCGTTCCTCAGCTATAGTCCTCATCCACTTTGCCGAGAACTCGACTATTTTTTGCATCTGGTCTTCTGGTATTTCCTCTCCTCCACCAGCTACAGGATGGGCAGCGCCGATGGTCGTGCCCGGTGTCATCGCCGCTATATGACCAGATAGAGTAATGAAGGTTCCCGCTGATGCAGCCCAGGCAGCTTTGGGTGAGACGTAAACCACGATGGGCACGTCGGCATTCATAATCTTCTGGACTATCTTCTCGGTTGAGTCAAGGAGCCCGCCGGGGGTATCTAACTCAATAATGCAGACAGTAGCACCATTCTTCTCTGCCTCGCTGATACCCCGATCGATATAATCAGCTATCACGGGCACAATGGTGCCATCCACGGTGAGGACCTCCACGGTAGCAGGGCTGGCGGCAGCGATCAAGCTGCCTCCCAAACCCGCAATTACGGGGAGCACAAGCCAAACGAGAAAGAAAATCCTGAGCCCGGTTCTAAACATCTCGCATTACCCTGAGGTTAATTATAAACTAAGCAATTAAAAGCAACAAACTTAGGGATCATAGGGATATGCGAAACTCTTCCCAAAGCTGATTCTACATAGCTCCGTTACTGTTCCCAGAATTCTGTATCCCAAACTACACTAAAGGTTTCAATAAGTGCTATAATGTTAGTTGGAAAGCAGAAATTTAGTGGCGGGACTGATGAAAGGGCCTAGAGGGATATTTCTTGGTTTCATAGGAGTAGCTGTTGCCGTATTCTTTGGTTTGCGAGCGTTCCGAACAGATATCAAGGGTGAATTATCCACTATTAAGGAGAAAATCATAGCTATACCGGAAACAGTGGGAAATGTTTGGGATGTGGTTAAGAGGAGCCCCATTTTTGGAGCGACCGGCACAGTGGAAAGAAACCTAAGAAATCTGGGCAGAATCAAGATTACGGCGGAACCACACTTGGCCCACTACTAATTACTTCCTCGCGGCGGAGAAACCAGTCTTGGATGACGCATGCATCGGTGCATTATCTAAGCAGGCGGAACTAGATCAAAAGGAAGT
>JAZFXR010000025.1:0-5320 GCA_036448835.1 Dehalococcoidia bacterium
CCCCGCCCCTCTTCTTTATCTCTGAGCAGACAAGGACGATCTGCCGGGCCTGTCCTGAACTGCAGGATTCTTCCCCTTCACGAAGGCTGTCCCCATCAACCGCCGCCGACCGGCGGCAGATAAAGGGCCCTTATGCCGCAAGAAAGCCAGGGGGTTATCTGGTTAGTGAGCGAGGAAACTTAGTCCAACTAGATACCTCAGATAGCCTCCTTTGCCTTGAGTTCCGATCAATGGGGAAAACTACAAAGAATCTAGAAGAGGGGAAAGTTTTGTACGGAATTATGCGGAGGACTATAAATAGGGTAGAATTTGGTACTAACTGGTCTGAAATGGATTTTCAGGGTGTAGGCAAAATTCTCATCCTCAGTGGCGCTTTTCTCGCCTCCCTCGGTCTGCTATTGTTTTTCTGGCAGCGAATTCCCTTCCTGGGGAAGCTTCCCGGCGACATATTTGTAAACAAGGGGAGCTTTCAGTTCTTCTTCCCCATAGTAACCTGCATTACAATCAGCATTGTTCTTACTGTAATTCTGAACCTTGTCTTCCGGCTGTTCAGATGAATACCATGGTGGCACAAGAAATAATAAGAAGAGCGAGCCCCGAATTTTGGAGCTCGCTCCTGAATATCGCTATTCAGTTCTAAATCACCCCTACTCTTCCACTTCAGCTTCCGGCTGTACTACCGTTGCCCCATTCCTTGGAGCCTTGCCTTATAGACGAAGAGCTCAGGGCTTCCAATTGCTCTCCGGCAACGTACCTTACCTCTCGAAACCACTTCCTCCCTTACGTTGCCAAGGAGCTCCAATAAGGAAACAACCATCGGCATAACCAGGCTTCTCTCCGTGTCATGCCTCACCTCCTTGCCAAGCATCGACTTTTGTTGCCTAGCGAGACTATTTTAGCATAATGCGGGGGACTATGTCAAGAGTGTAAACGTGGAGCTTTTGATGGTCAAAAAATCCGAGAGGCGGGGAAGATGTTATTATAGGTGCCAAAGGACCCATCAATATGGACGTTTGCGAGCTGTTAAGGAATAAGCTTAAGGAAGCTGTGGAGAGGAGCAGGGCCGATGGCATGCTCCTATCAGGAGGGGTCGATACCAGCATTTTGGCCTTTGTAGCCAGGCCGAGTGTGGGCTTCACTGTAGCGTTAAAGGATTCCCCTGCATCCGACCTTGTCTATTCAGAGAAGATTGCGAAGCTCCTGGGAATACGGCATAAGAAAATGGAATTCACTATGGAGGAAGCGATTAATACCCTTCCCGAGGTTATTAAAATACTGAGAACATTTGACCTCGCCCTGCCCAACGACCTTTCCATATATTTTGCCCTTAAACTTGCCAGGGGAAATGGAATTAGTTCCGTCATGACCGGCGATGGCGCAGATGAGCTCTTCGCTGGCTACTCTTATATGGCGGAGCTTCTTCCTGAAGACCTGGAAATATATATAAGAAGACTTTCACAAAACTGGCACTTCTCAGCTGGCTATCTTGGCAGGGCTCTGGACGTTGAAATAAGGCAGTCCTTCCTCGATGAGGATTTCGTTCGCTTTGCCCTGGAAATAAGCACGGAGCTCAAGGTCAGAGGTGGCGTAGGGAAGTATATCCTGAGAAAGAGCTTTGAGGATTTGATTCCGCCGGAGATAGTGTGGAGAAAAAAGGAGCCCATAGAGTACGGCTCAGGCTCCACCAAGCTGCACGAAATAATAAACAGTATGGTCACAGACGAGGAATTCCAAGCAGCAAGAAAAGAAGTTGACATAAAGTTCATAAGCAAAGAGCACTTCTTTTACTGGAGCATTTATAACGAAGTTGTAGGAGAAATTCCCAAGTCCAGGGATGATGAAATCGGCTGTCCCTGCTGCGGAGCAGCCATGGGCAGATACCATTGCCCGACCTGCGGTTTCTGTCACCCCCTGTCATGAAGCTCGCCTACTCAGTGACTTATTCGATAATCAGAAGCCTAGATATGGTTTTGCCTGGTATACTCGCCTTTGTCCGGTCCAGCAGGCGTAAAATAACATTAGACTCGCCTACATTCTCACTATATTCAAGTCGACAATGGTTTATTTGACACAGTAGAATGAGCTTCACATAGCTTCAGCAGACATACGGGGCGTGTCACTAACCGACGCAGCGCAGCCCACTTTGGCTCTGTTCAAATTGGAGGCGGGTTGCACCCCACCCAAGCTAGTTTGGCTGCCCCGGCTGCCTTGCTCTACTTGGTGATCCGTGTGCCGGTTTTGCCCTCGAGTGCTGCCAGAGCCGTTTCAGGAAGAGTTATGATCACCTCTCGCTCCCGCCGCTGGTCAGGCTTCCCTTCTTCCAGAAACATTATGGCTGCCTGTATCTTTGGCTTCATGCTTCCCTTGCCGAATTGGTCTTCCTCCAGGAGCCTCTCTGATTCAGCCACACTGAGGTTCTTCAAGGCTTGCTGGTGAGGCTTAGCAAAGTCTCGATACACATGCTCCACTGCCGTGAGAAAAAACAGAATATCGGCATCTACCTCGATAGCCAGACGGGCTGAGGCGTAGTCTTTGTCGATGACGGCTTCAACACCGTGTAGATTACGGTTGTCCTCCCTAGCGCAAGGGATGCCGCCGCCACCCACGGCGACTACTATCTCACCGGCATCCAGCATGCTCTTTATAATCCTGGCTTGCTGGAGGCTGACGGGCATAGGTGAAGCGACCACGCGCCTGTAGCCGCGGCCGCTGTCTTGAATGATATGCCAGCCCTGCTCCTGACGGAGTCGTGCTGCTTCGCTCTCAGTGTAGAATGGACCGATCGGTTTGGACGGGTTTTGAAAAGCAGGGTCATTTCTGTCCACGACAACCTGACTTACTACGGTGGTGATATTGTGCGGCGCCCCCGCCTGTCTCAGGCAGTTAGCCAGCGTGTTCTGAATCATGTAACCTATGAAGCCTTCTGTAGCGGCTACACAAATGTCCAGTGGCATAGACGGTACTGTATCTTGTGCCATGGTGCTGGCTAGGAGCAGGTTGCCTACCTGGGGCCCGTTCCCGTGAGTGATTACGATACGGCTCCCGCCACTGAGTAAGCCCAGCAACTGTTCGGCGGTGCACCGCAGGTTCTCATATTGCTCCTCGATGGTTCCCTTCTGTCCTGCCCTGAGGATGCAGTTGCCCCCGAGGGCAATGACAAAGGTCTTGGTTCTGTTCGTAGTCATTGCCTTTTCTTGCTCCGCGATGTGCTGTGGTATGCACGATTGGCATTCTGGTTTCTATTATTGCCGGAGCCCCGGAGGAGATTGTGAGCGTGTATAAACCCCGATAATATGTCCTCTAGATTGGGTGTTCCTAGTTCCTGGAGTTCATAAGAAACCCTGGTATTTGGCTTTCTAATGTCAACGATTCGGCTCAAGTTTATGGGTGTAGCCACTATTACTGCATCACAATCGACCTTGTTGATAGTCGTCTCCAGATGTTGCAGTTGACGTGTGCTGTACCCGATAGCCGGTAAGATTGGCCCAATGCTCGGGTAGTTACTGAAGGCTTCAGCAATGCTCTCGACTGCGTAGGGTCTGGGATCTACAATTTCTGTTGCGCCGCCTTGCCGGGCAGCGATGGTGCCTGCACCATACGCCATTCCTCCATGCGTCAGCGTCGGCCCGTCCTCGATGACCAGGACTCTCTTGCCCTTGACAAGCTTTGGGTTCTCAATTTGAATCACTGACGCAGCACTGACCACCGTCGCCTTCGGATTCACTGTAGCAATGCTCTCACGCACCTTTCGTACATTCTCGGGAGCCGCACTGTCGATCTTGTTGATTACCACCACATCAGCCATACGTAAGTTGATTTCCCCCGGGTAATACGAGAGTTCATGGCCAGCACGGTGAGGGTCAGCGACAGTCACCATTAAGTCGGGCTGGAAGAACGGGAAGTCGTTGTTCCCTCCATCCCACACGATAACATCGCAGCCTTCTGGATCCTTTTCGGCGGCCTTTAGAATAGCGAGGTAATCGGCGCCGGTGTATACGATGGTTCCCCGCGCTAAATGTGGCTCATACTCCTCTATCTCTTCAATAGTGCAGTTGTGTTTCTTCAAGTCACCCAACCGGGAAAGGCGCTGCACCCTCTGTTTGGTCAACTCACCATAGGGCATCGGATGACGTATAGCGATAACTTTCAAGCCTTTCTTCTTTAGAAGCTCAGTGATCCTCCTCGAAGTCTGGCTCTTGCCTGCGCCTGTTCTTACCGCACATACTGCTATCACCGGTTTGCCGCTCTTGAGCATTGTGTCCTCTGGGCCGAGCATGGTGTAGGTTGCCCCGGCTGCATTCACAATTGCACCGATATGCATCACGTGCTGGTACGAGACGTCGCTATAGGCAAATACGCAGTCATCAACATTGAGCTCTTTTATCAGTCGTGGCAGTTCTTTTTCGGCATAGATTGGGATTCCCTCCGGATACAGTTCACCTGAGAGCTCAGGGGGATACCTTTTCCCGGAGATGCCCGGTATTTGCTGTGAGCCAGTGAATCCCACTACATTGTAGCGTTTGTTATTCCTGAAAAATACATTGAAGTTGTGAAAGTCTCTTCCGGCTGAGCCTATAATGATGACATTTCTTCTTGCCATGACGATTGTTCTCCTTCAGGTTTCGTTGTTCCGTTTTCATGAATAAGGCAAAATATTAGCACATCCCGCCCTTCTGTGAACAGTGTTACTTGCTAAGCACAGTAGTAGTGTCCAGAACAATAGTACGGCGCGTGGCATCGCGGTACTGATTGCGCCGCGCACGCGGACTACAGTTGACATAAAGCTTCTTTACAATTTTCCCTGCTGAAGCTATTATATGCTATAAAGCGCATGGTCTCCGCCCCAATATTCGATTGTAGACAATACAAATGACTCAAGGATAAAAGGAGGAATTCAAATGCTAAAGGGCAATGGTGTTCTTTTACGGGCGGTAAAGAGATCGGATATCTCATATTTTCTGAAATGGTTCAACGACCCGGAGGTAGTCCAGTATGTTGGTATATATCTGCCGATGACTGAAATGGCCGAGGAGAAATGGATTGAGGAGCTGGGTACCGCGAGGGCGAGAAGCGATGCTATGTTTGTTATCGAAGTGAAGGTAGGTGCCTCAACTAAAGCCATAGGCACCTGCGGGCTAAACGGGATTAACTCAAAGGACAACCACGCCACTTTCGGAATCGTCATAGGTGAAAAGGATTACTGGAGCAAAGGCTACGGTGTGGAGGCTGCCCGGCTGTTAATAGACTATGGCTTCCAACAATTAAATCTCCATCGCATTTCATCGGCGGCAGTTGCTTTCAACGAACGCAGCATCAAGTT
>JAZFXR010000026.1:0-3977 GCA_036448835.1 Dehalococcoidia bacterium
TATTGTAATAGCTGTAAGGGGGTGTGGTTTGATTCAGGAGAGCTCGAGCTTCTGCTTAAGTCACAGGGTCTTGAAGAGCCAAAGGCATTCTTTGCCGGCATCCTCAACTCTCAGGAAGCCGCTTCTCCAGAAAAGAAACGGAGTTGCCCCGTCTGTGGCCATAAGATGAAGAAGACAGCGGTAGGCGGACAGCCTGAAATCCTGATCGACACATGCCGTGACAAACATGGATTGTGGTTTGACGGCGGTGAGGTCGCTCAATTGATAAGACGTCTGGCTGGGGAACATCCGCTAAAACAAGATTCCAGGGAACAGGTCATCAGTTTCTTGGAGGAAGTATTCGAATCCCCGGATTAAATAGGTAATGGAGCTTATAAAACACCCGGATAATATTAGTTAAGGAGGTTCAAAATGCCAATAGCAGCTTATGTCATTATCGGTATTGTTGTGGTTCTGGCAATCGTATTATTTGTTCTCTACAACGGCCTGGTCAGGTTCCGCAATCAAGTAAAGAATGCCTGGGCGCAGATTGACGTTCAGCTAAAGCGCCGCTACGACCTTATCCCTAACCTGGTGGAAACCGCCAAGGGTTATATGAAACACGAGCGAGAAACCCTGGAAGCGGTGACCAACGCCCGCAATCTTGCCCAGCAAGTGTCGTCTGCTGGAGCCGGCGAGCGAGCTAAGGCCGAAGGTGAGTTAAGCTCGGTACTGTCCCGTTTACTGGCTGTGGTGGAAAACTACCCCGACCTCAAAGCCAATCAGAACTTTCTGGCACTTCAGGAGGAGCTTACCTCAACCGAGAACAAGATAGGCTTTTCTCGCCAGTTTTACAACGATTCAGTCCTGAGGTATAACAACCAGACGCAGATGGTTCCGTCTAACATTGTCGCCAGCATGTTCGGGTTCAAGGCCAGTGAATTCTTTGAGGTCACGCTAACCGCCGAAAGAGAAGCGCCCAAGGTCAGTTTCACTTAATAAGAAGACACCGCAGCTGTGTGGGAACAGATTAGGTCTAACCAAATAAGGTCGGTAGTGCTGACAATAGGCATGGGAGCACTACTGATCCTTATCGGCTATTTCCTGGGCCTGTACTTTTTTGATAACGCCATTGCAGGTTTGGTCATTGCCATATTAGTATGGACAGTCTTGAGTTTAGTCGGTTATTTCCAGGGTGATAGTATCCTGCTCAGGATGTCGAGGGCGAAGAAAATCAAACGTGATGACCACCCCCGCCTATATAATATCGTTGAGGAAATGAAGATTGCCTCGGGTCTGGAGAAAATGCCCAACATATACATCATTGATGACCCGGCACTGAATGCCTTCGCCACTGGTCGTGACCCCAATCGGTCATCTGTAGCTATTACGTCGGGACTGCTACAAAAATTGAACCGCGATGAATTACAAGGGGTCATCGCCCACGAGATATCCCACGTCAAGAACCGGGATGTGATGCTCATGTCGATGTGTAGTATCCTGCTCGGCACTATCGTTATCCTGGCCTGGTATGGGTCACGTATCATGATTTTTGGCAGCATGACCGGGTCAAGAAGAAGCTCTTCATCAGGTGGGGGTGGGCAAGGCCAGGCAATTATTCTGATCATATCACTCGTGTTCATGATACTGGCGCCGATTATGGCGCAGCTTATTTACTTCGCCATCTCCCGGAAGAGAGAGTACCTGGCAGATGCCTCGGCAGCCCTCTACACCAGGTACCCTGAAGGACTGGCCTCAGCCCTGGAAAAGCTGGGTACTTCAACCGGGCAGTTAAAATCTGCCAATAAAGCCACAGCCCCTATGTATATCATCAATCCTTTCCGCAAGAAAGGCATGAAAGCCAGCGACCTATCCAGCACGCACCCTCCCATATCAGAGAGGATACGCATTCTACGTGCCATGGCTGGCGCCTCTTTTAACAATTATGACCAGGCTTACAGCAAGGTTCACGGAGGTAAGGGAGTTATACCCGCTGCCAGCCTTGCCGCCGAAACAGTCCCGATAACAACGACAAAACTGGAGGGAGAAGCGGGCGAACCAACCGAGATACAGCGAGCCCGGGAGACCTCAGACGTAATGTGGCGGCTAAATAAGTACAACACCATCAAATGTGACTGCGGTGCGAAATTGCGAGTGCCACCTAAGTTCAAAGAGCCAACAATCAAGTGCCCGCATTGTGGTAGAACACACCGGGTTTGAGAAGATAAACCATCATCAACCGAATCTTCCCGTATATTGTCGGTGAATTCAGCAACGATTATGAGGGCGGTTCGTGCTTCTACAGGCCCGCTTCTTTTCTCAGGACTTCGGCTTTGTCCGTCCTCTCCCAGGGTAGGTCGAGGTCTTCCCTGCCGAAGTGTCCGTAAGTAGCGGTTTGGCGGTATATGGGGCGGCGCAGGTCCAAAGTCTTTATAATAGCCTCAGGTCGGAAGTCGAAATGCTTGTTCACGAGATTTGATATGACTTCATCGGGGATTTTTCCCGTGCCGAATGTTTCGATGGATAATGACAGGGGATGAGCCTTTCCTATAGTATAGGCAACCTGAAGCTCTAGGTAATCAACAAGTCCAGCAGCTACAATATTTTTAGCAACATATCTGGCCATATAAGCAGCGGAGCGGTCTACCTTGGTGGGGTCTTTGCCTGAAAAAGAGCCCCCACCATGTCCGCAGGTACTACCATAAGTATCGGCAATGATTTTGCGCCCGGTAAAACCTGTGTCACTCACGGGCCCACCGATGACAAACTGACCGGCGCTGTTGATGTAGTATTCGGTCCCGTTATCCAGCAAACTAGCGGGAATGACTTTCCTAATCACCTGCTCTATTAGGTCTTGCTCGATGATTTTACGTTCCACCCCCGGGTCGTGGTGAGCGCCCAGAACAACACAGACCACCCTCTTGGGTATACCGCGAGTGTATTCTATAGTCACCTGAGATTTACCATCGGGCCTCAGATAAGGCACAGTCTTGTCTTTTCTTACCTGCGCCAAACGTCGGCACAGCTTGTGCGCCAGTGCCACAGGCAGAGGCATTAGCTCAGGAGTTTCTCTACAGGCAAAGCCAACCATCATTCCCTGGTCACCAGCACCGGTCTTGTCTAAAACATCGTCAGTTGCTTCTCCTGTTCTTGTTTCTAAAGATTGATTAACTCCGGCAGCGATATCGCTTGATTGTCCTTTGAGTGATACCATTATTCCGCAGGTCCGATAATCGAAGCCATATTCTGGTTCAGTATAGCCTGCCTCTTTGATTACCCGGCGCACGATGTCAGGAATTTCCACGTAACCCTTGCAGGTAATTTCACCGAGAACCATCACCATGCCCATGGCCACAGATACTTCGCATGCCACCCTGGCGAAGGGGTCCTGGTTCAGCATAGCATCAAGGACAGCGTCTGAAATCTGGTCGCAGAGCTTATCAGGATGCCCCTCGGTGACACACTCCGCGGTGGCCAAATAGGAATCCGATTGATTAAAGCTGTTCGGCATTTCTACTCCTTCTTATGTTCCTAATTCCCAGCTTGCCAGGTAGTTCTTTTGTTCCGCGGTCAAGGAATCAATGGCGATATTCATAGCAGCGAGCTTCAGTTTACCTACCTCCTGGTCAATTTCCTCCGGTACAGGATAGACCGCGGGTTCAAGTTTTCCTTTCATCCTGGCGAGATACTCCAGACACAGAGCCTGGTTGGCAAAGCTCATGTCCATAACGCTAGCAGGATGTCCCTCGGCGGCAGCCAGATTGATTAGCCTGCCCTCGCCCAACAGATAAATACGCCGTCCATCGCCTAAAGTGTATTCATCAACGGAAGGGCGTATCCGTTTCTTAGATTTGGCCATGCTTTCCAAAGTAGGGATGTTTATTTCTACATTGAAATGGCCGCTATTAGCCACGATGGCTCCGTCTTTCATCTCTAAAATGTGTATCTTATCAATAACACTCATATCGCCCGTGGCGGTGATAAAGACCTCTCCTATC
>JAZFXR010000027.1:0-7608 GCA_036448835.1 Dehalococcoidia bacterium
ACTATGTAGATATTTCGTACACAGTTCCACGAATGCAGGTAACAGCGGTGGCACGACACTGCACAATGCTACGCCGGTAATCTCCGAAGGCGAAACCTTCTTTCGCTCCATGAGGTTGAGTAATACTCCACCGTACTCGTCTGTAGTACTGTGAATGCCGGTAGCTACGTTCCATGTGGCTTTTAGCTCATCACCGTCAAATACACCAATCTTAATGTTAGTGTTCCCAATATCAATTGCCAATAACATAGGTGCCCAGCTTTATCTCCATCCTCCCGCTATAATGGGCTGAGTATAGCATTACTATCTAGTCCATGCCACTATTGAAACCCTGAGAAGACGGACATTAGGTAAGAGCATGATTCTCGCCAGTTCTCCTTTGCAGTTCCTGTAATTTCTTGACCATCGCATACCAGTGTGTACCCCGCCAGTAAATACGATGACAAGTGGTACATTCCGTATATTGAGTTTGAGTTTTAGAAACGTGAGTGGGTACCCGATTTTGCACCTCTTCTTTATCCCGGGCCATTAATACTTGATTACATTCAAGACAAAGCGAGAAGGGTTTGAAATGATAATTTAGATTCAATGTTTGCACTACTTCCTGTACCTGGAGTTTAGGATCATCTTGCTTAATGTATATAGCTTTGAGTTTGCCCTTTGTAACCAACCGCCTTCTCATAAATTGGTTATCTTTGGTCAAAATC
This sequence comes from Dehalococcoidia bacterium, assembly GCA_036448835.1. Taxonomy (GTDB): domain Bacteria; phylum Chloroflexota; class Dehalococcoidia; order GIF9; family AB-539-J10; genus RBG-13-51-36. Next base: position 708 of record JAZFXR010000027.1, read on the forward strand.
ACCCTGCCCTCCTTAAGAGCTGTTTTGATCATTTGACTATCGTTTTTTTGCTTAAACAGCAGAGTATCGTAGCCAATCAACCTCAACCATCGAGCCAGTTTGCCAACATTATTATCGGCAGCGAATTTAAATTCCATAGCTTGTCCAGAACAAAGGAAACCGATTCGGCTGGAGGGTTTGGAGATCTCACCCATGGTGGATGTCAAAGAATGTACACACGAATAACAATTCCTATCCATTTTAACATTAATTCCGAGGTCGAAGTAGCTGTTGCCACTGAATAACTTAGGTCATTCATATCGAATCTATGTGATTCAGATTATTGACAGAAGACAGTTTTTCCCGTATCCTTTAGGGCTGCAAAAATACTTAAGGAGGTTAGGAAATGCCGGTTAATATGATCGTCTGTTGCAAGCAAGTGCCTGACCCTGAAGCACCACCATCTGTATTTAAGGTGGCTGACAACAAGATGACCTTACCACCAGATGTAAAACCTGTAATCGGTCAATACGAGGAATTCGCCCTGGAGGCTGCCCTCAAAATAAAGGACACTGGTGGAGGCAAAATTACAGCACTCAGCCTAGGTAATAACTTTGTTCGCGATGTGATTAAAAAAGCGGTAGCTGTGGGGAGCGATGAACTCATTCTTCTGGAAGACGAAGCTTTTGAGGGAGGTGATAGCTGGTCAACTGCCAATGCCCTGGCCACGGCGATAAAGAAAATAGGGGAATATGACGTTATTTTCTGCGGTAGACAATCCTCTGATTGGGATGCTGGTCAAGTAGGTCTAGGTATTGCTGAGATTTTGGGAATCCCGGCTGTAACCTTAGCTCGTAAAGTGGAGGTCGTCGATGGGAAAGCGAGGGTTGAGCGAGTTATTCCCGATGGCTACCAGGTTGTTGAAGTGGCACTGCCCGCCCTAATCATAGTAACCAGTGGGATAGGAGCACTTCGTTATGCCACCTTAAAAGGAATCATGGCAGCAGCTAAAAAACAACCTGTCATTTGGAAACCAGCCGATATAGGGCTCGAGCCATCACAAATTGGCGCTGCTGGAAGGTATAGCAAGTTAGATAAACTCTTCCAGCCAGTCAAGGAAGCCAAATGCGAAATCATAGAAGGTGAGACACCCGCAGAGGCCGGCGCTAATCTAGCCGTAAAACTCAGGGAAGCCAAATTACTTTAAAGCTAAGGAGGAAATGATGGCTGAATATAAAGGTATATTAGTTTGTGGCGAGCTAATGGACGGGAAGTTAGCCTCCATTACCACTGAGCTACTGGGATGTGGCAGGAAGCTTGCTGATGACCTGAAGGAGGATTTATGTTGTCTACTGGCCGGCGATTCGGTTGGCGAAGCTTCTAAAGAGGCAATTGCCTTCGGAGCAGACAAAATTTACATTGTAGAACACCCTATCCTCAAAGAATACCAGGCTGATTCCTATATACAAGTCGCAGAAAAATTGGCCAGAGATATCTCGCCCCGGATAATACTCATGGGACAAACATCCATGGGTCGAGACTTTGCTCCTCGCCTTTCCTTCAGACTGGGTACCAGCCTGACAACAGATTGCCTCGACCTAAGCGTAAACCCGGAGACAAAGCTGCTGGTGCAAACGAGGCCTGTTTATGGCGGCAATGCTCAAGCCATATTCACCAGCGATGTTATGCCCCAGATGGCCACTGTTAGAACCAAGGCGATGTCTCCATTGGAACGTGATGACTCTAGGAAAGGAGAGGTCATTGCCACTAAGATTGACATAGATACGTCGAAAGTAAGAACAAAGATATTAGAGACAGTTAAGGAAGAGGCGGTTGGCATTAAGCTTGACGACGCCCCCGTGATTGTCTCCGGAGGCAGGGGAATGGGTGGGCCTGAGCCCTTCCAGACTACATTGAAGGAGCTGGCTGATTTGCTACATGGTGCAGTTGGTGCTTCACGTCCCCCGGCTGATAATGGATGGGTGCCAGAGGCACTGCATATCGGCCTTACTGGAAAAATTGTCGCCCCCGACATTTACATCGCTATAGCCATTTCCGGAGCCAGCCAGCACACAGCTGGATGTACAGGCTCTAAACACATAATAGCCATCAATAAGGACCCCGAGGCGAATATATTCAGGGACGCAGAATTGGGAGTTGTGGGCAAATATGAAGATGTAGTGCCAGCCTTAACTAACAAGCTAAAGGAGCTATTAGCTGCTTAATCTGCTTTCTTGGTGGCAGCGATGATTTTTTGACTGAGGTGGGCCGGTACCTCCTCATAATGGTCAAACTCCATCGCAAAGTGCCCGCGCCCTTGTGTCATTGACCTCAAATCTATAGCATAACGGAGGAGTTCTGCATAAGGTGCCTGTGCTTCAATGACATTAACGCCACCGCCAGGATTCATCCCCAATACACGTCCCCTCTTAGTATTAAGATCGCTAGCAATATCTCCGGTATAAGTCTCAGGCACGGTTATAGTAAGATTCATTATAGGCTCAATCAATACCGGCTGTCCCTGGGATAATCCCTTTTTTAAGGCCTGTGCTGCAGCAATCTTGAAAGCAATGTCCGAAGAATCGACTGGGTGGAAGCTCCCATCGTAAAGAGTAACCTTCACGTCCACTAAGGGATAACCAGCTAAAACTCCCTCCTGTTTAGCCTCATTGACTCCCTTTTCCACAGAGGGAATATAGTTCCGGGGTATCGCCCCCCCGAATACTTTCTCGGCAAATTCAAATCCTCCAGCACGAGGCAAAGGCTCTAACTCCAGCAAGACATGTCCGTATTGACCATGTCCCCCGCTCTGCTTCCTATGCTTATACTCTGCCTTGGTCGACATAGTAATGGTCTCTTTATAAGGAATTTTCGGCGTGTCTAATTTCACCTCCACTCCAAATTTGCGATGCATTTTCCCCTTGACTATTTCCAGATGGCTATCACCAACTCCGGAAATAATAAACTCGTTAGTATCAGCTTCTCGACGTGTTTGTAGAGAGGGGTCTTCCTCACAAATCCTGGGCAAAACAGTGCTCATCTTATCTAAATCACCTTTCGTCTGAGGCTGGATTGCCATGCTAAAATTCGCTTCAGGGAATTCGATGCCGGAAAATATCACGGGATGTTCGCGAGCACAGAGGGTATCTCCAGTAGTAGTTAAATTTAACCTTGCCACTGCCCCGATATCTCCAGCAGCAACCTGCTGCATCGTCTGTTGATTTTTACCCAGCATGGTGAACAGCTGGCCAATCCGTTCCATACTATTCTTGTTAGCATTCCAAACCTGGGAATTACTGGTAATTACACCTGAGTAAACCCGAAAATAGCTGAGCTTTCCGACATAGGGGTCAGCGCTGGTTTTGAAAACAAGGCTGGCTAGTGGAGAACTTGAATCAGTTTTGATCTCTTCTTGCTCACCGGTGGAAACATTCTTAGCGACAAAGGCATCCCTTTCTTCAGGTGAAGGCAGGCAGTAGCAGATACCATTGAGAAATTGCTGGGTGCCAATCCCCTGCAAAGTAGAGCCAACAAAAACAGGCACCAGCTTGCCGGCAAGGGTGGACTTCTTTACGGCGGCAAAAATTTCCTCATTATTTACGGCCTCACCCTCCAGATATTTATTAATAAGTTCATCGTCAATCTCGACAGCAGTCTCTATTAGTTTCTCACGGCTGGCTTCTGCCTGTTCTTTGAGTGCCGAGGGTACTTCAGCTTCCTGTGACTCTGAACCAATATAAGCTTTCATGGTCACCAAATCTACGATGCCTTGAAAGTCCTTTTGTGAACCTATGGGCAATTGAAGAGGCAAACATCTCGGTGACAACTTGGCCTGAATTCCCTCCAAAGTAGAAAGGAAATTAGCATTATCACGGTCCATTTTATTAATGAATACTAACCGTGGCAGATTTGCTTTCTCGGCATCACTCCATACCCGTTCTGTGCCTACTTCCACACCAGAAGCGGCGCATACTACAACTATCGCTCCCTCGGTTACCCTTAATCCCGATCTTACTTCACCAGCAAAATCAGCATATCCCGGGGTATCGATGAGATTCAGCTTCACTCCCTGCCATTCAATTGGAAGTAGCGACAGGTTAATGCCCATATGACGTTCCACCTCAAGCGCGTCATAATCTGAGGTAGTAGTACCATCTTCAACGCTACCTAAACGCTGGATAGCACCTGAGTTAAACAGCATGGACTCGGTAAGCGAAGTTTTACCTGCACCCTGATGTGATAGCAAGACAATATTCCGGATTTGCACGGCCCTACATTATAATATTGTCCGTGAAGATAAGCAACCTCTATTGCATTATGAAATGTGATGCTGTACTGTGATAGCTAAACTGAAATGAGATTGAGTTACGAACAGGTAAGGCATATCGCTTGGCTTGCTCGCTTGGGCTTAAGCGAGGAGGAGGTGGAGAAATTCAGCCTCCAGCTATCCAATATTCTAGAGAACGTCGAAATACTCCAGCAAGTAGATACGACCAACGTGCCACCAGCAACTCATACCATCCCGCTACAAAATATCTTCAGGAAAGACGATGTAGCTGAGTCATATTCCCAATCTGAGGTTTTATCAAACGCCCCAAAACAAGCCGAAAAATGTTTCAAAGTTCAAGCGATACTGGAGTGAACCCACAATCAAATGGTTAGCGACATAGTTATCGCCATTGTAATCGGTTACCTACTTGGCTCTATTCCTCCGGGATATCTTGCCGGTCGTCTGAAAAAAGGGATAGATATCCGACAGGTCGGAAGCAAAAACATGGGGGCTATGAACGTTTTCTACCAGGTCGGGCCGATCGAAGCCATGCTAGTTACCCTGGTTGACCTGAGCAAAGGCATAGGAGCAATTCTTCTAATGCGGTGGTTGTTGGACATTCCTCTGACTTCAACGTTTGATTTTCTTGCCGGACTTACTGCCGCAGCTGCCATAATGGGCCATATCTTCCCAGTCTTCCTTAAATTCCGTGGTGGTAAAGGGGCAGCCACTGCCATCGGGGTTCTCATCTTCCTGATGCCCTGGGCAGTTCCGTTTTTGTTTGTTGTTTTTTTTGTTGCTCTACTTATTACTCGTAATCCTACCTTCAGTTATAGCCTGCTCCTCATTGTTTTCCCATTTGTTGCGAGATTTATTTATGTCGACCACTACAGTGAGCCTCTGGCTCTAGTATTCCTCTCAATAGGTTTGGGGATATTCCTGGGCATACAATATATCCCCAGGCTCAAAGAGATGCATGGCAAATCCGGCGGCGACTGGCGCAGAGTAATCAGACGTCGCAGCCTCAAGGAGAGGTTTTAGGTATGCTGACAAATGAACTGCACGAGCTAACTATTCATGAAGCGCATGAGCTTCTTAGACAAAGGAAGATTTCCTCGACGGACCTGACGAAATCCGTACTGAAGCGAATCACTGAGATAGAAGGGAAAGTGAAGGCTTGCGTCACTATCGTTGAGGACATGGCCCTGAAAGAGGCAGAGAAACTCGATAAATACATTAAAACTGCCCATGAAATTGCCCCTTTAACCGGCATCCCTGTTCTGATTAAAGATGTCATATGCACCAAGGGGATAAGAACAACCTGTGGTTCAAAGATGCTGGAAAACTTCATCCCTCCCTATAATGCGACGGTAATAGAGAACCTGAAGGCACAGAAGGCGATAATATTGGGTAAAACCAATATGGATGAGTTTGCCATGGGCTCTTCTAATGAGCACTCTGCCTTCTTCCCCACCCACAATCCTTGGGATTTAAGTCGGGTCCCTGGAGGCAGCAGCGGTGGGTCAACAGTTGCTGTGTCTGCAGACGAATGTATCTATGCTCTGGGTTCCGACACCGGAGGTAGTATCCGTCAGCCAGCGGGGTTTTGCAGTGTGGTGGGACTGAAACCTACCTACGGTCGAGTCAGCCGCTTCGGCCTGGTTGCTTTTGCCAGCTCTCTTGACCAGATTGGGCCCATAACTAAAGATGTCACCGACGGTGCTTTAGTGATGAACGTCATTGCCGGATATGATCCCAGAGACTCGACCTCGGTACCTTGTCCTGTCCCGGACTATACCCAGCAACTGATTCCAGACATCAAAGGATTGAGGATCGGTATACCCCGAGAGTATTTTGTCGAGGGCATGCAGGACGAGGTAAGAGCAGCTCTGAAAAGTGCTATCAGCAAGCTTGAGGAGCTGGGCGCGCAAGTAGATTGGGAAGTGTCTCTTCCCCATACCAAATACGCTCTGGCAGCTTACTATCTACTTGCTCCGTCCGAAGCCTCAGCGAATCTGGCTCGCTACGATGGAGTAAAATATGGCTTTTCCGAGCGAGATGCCGCTAACGTAATCGAAACAACTGAGAGGACTCGACAGGTTGGCTTCGGGCCTGAGGTTAAGAGACGTATCATGCTGGGCACTTATGCCTTGTCTGCAGGTTATTACGACGCTTACTACGTTAAGGCACAGAAGGTGCGCACACTGATAAAACAGGAGTTTGAACAGGCGTTTGCCAGATATGACGCTCTGGTTACTCCTACCTCGCCTACAGTACCCTTTAAGTTCGGTGAAAGGTTAGACGACCCGGTACAGATGTATCTGAGCGATATATGCACACTGCCCGTAAACATAGCTGGGATCCCGTCCATATCTATACCTGCTGGTTTCGCTGGCAATCTGCCTATAGGGATGCAAATCATGGGCAAGCCTTTCAGTGAGGAAATATTGTTGCGTATCGCCTTCGCTTATGAGCAGGCAACTGACTGGCATAAGAGCAAACCTTCACTATCATGAATATAGTGTAGAAGACAATCTACACGCAGATTTGCCAAGGTTGACACACGAACTACTGTTGACCAAATCACTCAATGTTTCTCCCGGCGCGAGGTATGTCACCAACTACAAGTGAATTACTAACAGTCCGCTCCGG
>JAZFXR010000028.1:0-5550 GCA_036448835.1 Dehalococcoidia bacterium
CTGTACCCGTGGCACCAAATGATAAATATGCTTTATCAGGCATTACCAAACTGCCGTCCACTAAAACGGTTCTCAATATATCGCCTCGAGTAACCGCCACAGTATCTGGCGGCGTGGCTTCACGGCCGGCGCCCCTAGTAAGTACGATACCGAGTACTATACCAATAACAACCACGCAGATTGTTGTTATTATTATTGCTCGCCTTTTCTTCATTTTTCTGTGTACCCCTCTCTGTTTTGATAAACCACTCATTATAGCGCAAATCTATAGTTTCGGGTAAGAAAGCGCACCATATATTTTGGCCGGGACATCAACTCGCCTTGCCTTTACCTTCTATCCCCGCACCAGCGGTTTTACTTTCCTTGACCAGCTTGGCAACCTCATCCAATCGACGGCTCATGATGTTCAGCAGCTCTTCTGCTGCCTCAGCTTTGATAAGGATAAGTCCCCGCCCACCAAAATGACCGAAAACCAGAAGTTTATCGCCAGTATCTATACCGATTTCTTTGCGGGCTTCCATGGGAATCACCAACTGCCCCCGTGGACCGAGCACAGCCGTGCCAAAACACCTGCCTATTACATGCATATCTGTTCGTTTCATTCTGACCTCCTGCGCAAGTAAAATCAGTATTGTATGATTTCTCTTACTACTTTGTCAAGTAGCATAAATCTGACAATCCAACAATAATTTAGGGCCAGCAAATGTTGTGGCGAGGATGAACCTCGCCACAAGCACAAACAAAAATCTGGACTGCTCATGGTGAGCGAGTCGACCTATTAACAGCAGATGCGATAAAATTAGAAGTTACTAAACAACCTCCTAATTTCAAGCGTAGCCTACTATGAAAAGACTTATTGAAGGAGCCGGTAAGCTGGGGATAGAGCTCAATGCCAGACAGGTAAAGCAATTCGAGCTCTACTACCAGGAGCTAATTGAATGGAATAAAAAGATTAACCTCACGGCTATAACAGATTACTACTCAGTACAGGTGAAGCATTTCCTTGATTCCCTGACCATCACTCTGGCTTTGTCTGAAGAAGAAGCTGAACGACCAGGTTTCAATATTATAGACATAGGCACGGGCGCCGGCTTTCCTGGAGTGCCGCTTAAAATTCTTCTTCCTCAGCCCAGGCTTATACTCATTGAACCAACAATAAAAAAGACAGCTTTCCTCCACCATATTATCCGCAAACTGGATCTGCAGAATGTAGAGGTTCTGAATAGCAGAGCTGAGGAAGCAGCCCATTTACCGCTCTATCGTGAGCAATTTGCTCTGGCTCTCTCCCGCGCTGTAGCCTTGCTGCCTGCACTGGTAGAATTAACTCTGCCCTTTTGCCAGGTTGGGGGAAGATTCATCGCTCAAAAGAAGGGGGACATCGATAAGGAGGTAGACAGAGCGGAAAAAGCAATTGCCACTCTGGGAGGCAAATTGGACCAGATAAAGAAAATGGAATTGGACGCATTCGATGATGCGCGTCATCTGGTAATTATTGATAAAATATACCGGACACCGAATAAATATCCCCGCCGTCCTGGTGTACCAAAGCGACGGCCGATACAGGAGGTGAATAGAAATGTGGAGTAGGAGATCCCGGAGGTTCTACTTTGGCCTTCCTCCCTTTGGTGTCTACTTCCAAGGATTCAAGCCTTTTCCCGACAAGAAGGAGTACCTGGAGATGCTGGAAGAGTATAAAAAAGACCTGGAAGGAGAACTAAAGGAAGTGGAAAAAGAGATCGAGGAAACCAAAAAGGGCTTATAACAGGAAGGCACGATACAGGCAGGTTTGATTTGAAGGGATGCCGGAAGATATTCAAAGACTGATTCAAAGCCAGGCAGACTTTATCGTCGGTCAACAGCTTCCTTCCGGAGCTATCCCCTGGTACCGAGGCGGTATAACAGATCCCTGGGACCACGTGGAATGCGCCATAGCCTTAGACTTTAGCAGCCGGTGTAGCCAAGCTGTCTTAGCGTACAAGTGGATGCGTAATACGCAGAATTCTGACGGAAGCTGGTATTTCAGTTACCTGGATGGTAAGCCTCAGGACCTAACCAAAGACACAAATTTCAGCACCTACATAGCAACAGGGCTATGGTTTCATTACTTTGTTACACGTGACCTGGACTTCCTCCGCTATATGTGGCCTGCGGTGGAGAAGGGCATAAACTTCGCCCTGAGTTTACAGCAGCCCGGCGGCGAGATTTATTGGGGGCTCAGCGAGAATAACGAAGTCTGGCCAGGAGCAATCTTAACTGCTTCAAGCAGCACTTGGCGCAGCATAAAATACGGCATAAGGATTGCGAAAGCTTTGGAGTTAGATAAGCCTGACTGGAACGAAGCGTGCCAAAGGTTGGCCGGCGCAATCAAAGAGCATCCCGAACGCTTCGACAGGTTAGGCGAGGATAAGAGTGGACACGCCATGACCTGGTATTATCCCATCCTCGTGGGGCTGATCAAGGGGAAGCAAGCCGAAGGTCGCCTCTCAAGAAGATGGCAGGATTTCATCATAGATGGTTGGGGGTGTAAATGCTTTGCTGACAGACAGTCAGTATGCATAGCTGAGACGTTTGAACTGGTCCTGGCCCTAGCAAGGACGGGTGCAAGAGATAAGGCGAAGATGGTGCTGGACTGGGTAGTGCAATTTACTGATAGCGATGGTGTGTTTTATCGGGAGGCATATTGGCCACAAAGGCAGATAAGACGGTCAGAACTGGAACCGCAAGCCCATGAAAAGAATACCTGGACATCAGCGGCAGCGATACTGGCTATGGTGGCTTTAGATGGGATTAAGACACCATGGCCCAAACATTGGCCTGTAAGATGAGTTTAGGGATCAACGTCAAAAGAGTTTCCGGGAAGATTCCAGCGGAAGACGACCCTGATGATTTCGTGGGCTACGAAGTCCTTATACACTTTATGAAGCAACGGTTGCTACATGAACTGGAAGGAGATATCATCGAGATTGGCGCTTACATGGGTAGAGGCACTGCCAAACTGGCAGAGTTTGCCCAAAGATATGACAAGAAGGTGTATGCCGTCGATGTTTTCGATTCCAGTCTTGACAAAACTATAAGCAAGAGTGGAGTCAAGGCAGGCGACGTTTATGAAGCATTTCTCCAGGGCCGCTCGATGTTAGAAGCTTACCAGGAGTCGACTCGGGGCTTTGACAACATCGTAACTATGAGGGAAGACTCCAAGAAAGTCAGCTTCCCAGAAGAGCAAAGATTCATCTTCGGGTTTATTGATGGATGCCACCAGCAATCATATGTAGAGAATGATTTTCATGTTATCTGGCCCCATCTTGTCTCCGGAGGTGCTCTCGGTTTCCACGATTATAAATTTGATGATTGGTCGGAGGTTACCAAAGCCGCCGATAGGCTAATACATGCGCATAGAGGGGAGATAAGTGACGCATATGAGATAGAAGGGAAGTATAATATACTGTCCCTTCTGCTGATTAAAAAGTAGAATTCGTGACTGGTCCTATAGTGCTGGAAATCTCTGACTGAATTGAAAGGAAGATAGCAATTAAGAATAGAAGGATACCCCTATCACCGCTGCTGACGGTCGCTCTCTTCTGCAGCATGATTTTTATAGCGTCCGCAGTGGGAGCTTCAGCAGCGGCTGTGAATACACATCAAGGGCAGGTAACGCCCATGATCGCTACAGGTTGGGGTCACACGGTGGGACTTAAAGACGACGGTACCGCCTTCGCTGTGGGAGACAATCGCTACGGACAGTGCAATATTTATAGCTGGACAGACATCACCCAGATCACCGCAGGTAACCATCACACAGTGGGGTTGCAGAGTGACGGAACTGTAGTCGCTACGGGATGGAATCACCAGGGGCAGTGCCGTGTAGATAGCTGGACACACATCATCCAAGTTGCCGGAGGCGTGTACCATACAGTAGGGCTCAAGTCCGATGGCACGTTAATCACCGCAGGAGCAAACGCTTATGGGCAGTGTAATGTTGGTAACTGGACGGGCATCATCAAAATGGTCACAAGCTACGATCACACCGTAGGGGTTAGGGCCGACGGCACCGTGGTTGCCGTGGGTGACAACTATTACGGGCAGTGCGATGTCGGCAACTGGACGGATATCATCTGCATCGGGGCAGGTCTCCATCACACAGTGGGGATTAAGTTCGACGGCACTGTAGTCGCCGTGGGATATAACCGCTACGGGCAGTGCGATGTCGGCGACTGGACGAACATCACCCAGGTCGCTGCCGGCAGTCATCACACGGTGGGGCTTAAGTCCGACGGTACCGTGGTCGCTGTGGGAGATAATAAATACGGACAGTGTAATATCAACGGCTGGACCGACATAATCCAGGTCGCTGCAGGTGTGTATCACACGGCGGGGCTTAAATCCGATGGCACGGTGGTCGCCGTAGGGTATAACTACTACGGAGCATGCGATATTGGCGGATGGATAAACATCACCCAGGCCGCCACCGGCTGGTCCCACACTGTGGGGTTGAAGTCCGACAGAACTGTGGTCGCCGTGGGAGATAATCAATACGGGCAGTGCAATGTTAACGACTGGGAGGAAATCATTCAGATAGCCGCAAACGGCTATCAAACGGTAGGGCTTGAGTCGGATGGCACCTTGGTCGCTGTGGGATTGAACAACTACGAGCAATGTGATGTCGGCAACTGGACGGACATTGACTATGTTGCAACAAGCGGCTGGCACACGATAGGGCTTAAGTCTGACGGCACTGTGGTTGCCGCTGGATACAACGACGAACGTTGCAATGTCGGTCACTGGACAGACATCATGCGTGTCGCCGCCGGCCGGTATCATACAGTAGGGCTTCAGTCCAACGGCACCGTGGTTGCCGCGGGGGACAACACATACGGGCAGTGCGATGTCGAGGGCTGGGCAGATATCGTCCAGGTCGCTGCGGGTTTGTATCATACAATGGGGGTTAAAGCCGACGGCACTGTCGCCGCTGTGGGAGACAACGCGTACGGGCAATGTAACGTTGGCAGCTGGACTGACATCATCAGTGTCGCCGCCGGCACCTATCACACGGTGGGATTTAAATCTGACGGCACTGTGGTTGCCGTGGGAGACAATGCATCTGGACAATGCAATATCGGCGGATGGACAAATATCACCCGGGTCGCCACCGGCACCTATCACACGGTGGGACTCAAATCCGACGGCACTGTGGTCGCTGTGGGCCTGGAGACTGAGTTTGCCGAATGGAACCTGTTTGTTACGGATTTTGAGGGCATCTCGTCAGTCAACTGGCAGCTAATTGGTAGTGTTATAGCGGTGGTAATAGTGGGACTTACGATTTTCTTCGTGCGTAGAAAGAGAGTTACCTAGAGTTCCGGACTTCCATAGTTGACTGATTTATCAGGCACGCCCTATCGTTCAGAACCCGCCCCTTCGGGCATTGCGAGCACCGAGAAGTCGGGCATGGTTCGGAAAGATTCCAAAGCTTATTTTGACTTCGAAGCTGAGACTTTTTGCGCTATTTGCTTTCTGTTTGAATATTCCCTCATACATTCATTCTTTCTCTGTTTT
>JAZFXR010000029.1:0-4297 GCA_036448835.1 Dehalococcoidia bacterium
ATTCCCTTTCGCAACATCCAGTCCTTCTCAATTTCACAATTCAACTCAGTACATTGATCCCGATTGGGCGTTTCCACCGGATAGCGAGCCATCTACTGCCCTCCCTGATTTTTCCACGGTGGTGGCAGAAGTAATGCCCTCCGTTGTTTCCCTGACTACAGAGATGAGTGTATCCTCCTTCTTCGGTGAGAGTACGGAATATACCGTTGGCTCCGGCATTATAACCGATGATAAAGGATATATTGTCACCAACAACCATGTAGTGGAAAATGGCCAGAGCATCTATGTAGAGTTGGACGATGGTAGAATCTTTTCAGCGAGTATAGTAGGCACTGACCAACTATCTGACCTTGCTGTTATAAAGATAGACGCCGCAGATTTACCTCATGCGTATTGGGGTGACTCAGGCTTATTATCTGTTGGTGATTGGGTGTTAGCTATCGGAAATGCTCTGGGAGGTGGCGGTGGAGTAACTCAGGGTATAGTCAGCCGTTTAAATGTATCTGTTAACATTGACGGAAATACACTCTACGGTTTGATTCAAACGACAGCTGCTATTAATCCCGGCAACAGTGGTGGGCCATTGGTGAATATGTCTGGTGAGGTGATAGGTATTACCAGCATCAAAATAGTAGCGTCCGAAGTGGAAGGTATAGGCTTTGCCATAAGCAGTGATGAAGCCAAGCCTATTATTCAGGGTCTGATTCGTTATGGTCATGTTACTCACCCTTGGCTGGGTGTGTGGGCGCAAACAGTGAATCCCCTGCTAGCTGCGACAATGAACCTTTCTGTGGATAATGGAGCGCTTATTGTAGAAATAGTTGCCGACAGCCCTGCAGATACTGCGGGGTTAATGGAGGATGATATCATCATCAACTTTGGAGGCCAGGAAGTAAGTGATATTGCCGATCTAGTCCGGGCCATTCGAGCCAGCGAAATTAGCGAAGATGTGGAGATAATCTTTGTTAGAGGTGAAAATACTGAAACAACCTCAGCGAGACTCGTAGAATACCCCACTTCCTAGGATAGGCTTGCTAAGTGCAAATCCCCAATTCAGCATCCAAGACCCGCTTGTTTTAGATCTGTAAATCTGATCTTTAAACCTGTTTAGGGTTTGTCTTTTTGATCGCCAAAAAGACATCTCTATTCGATATACTGAATTTTTCACTATAAGCTCCGTCAGGCGGCAAGCTATCTATGAGTTCCCGAGACAATGTCTCTTGCTTAATATAGTCAGCGAAATTATCCATTACTTGCCTGACTAATGGTTCCTCTGTCTGATAATAGGTAATGATGTTGTCTGTTATATTAAACTTGGCATTTCGACGCATATTCTGAAGATGACGTACAAGCTCTCTACTTACACCTTCAGCGACTAACTCAGGAGGTAATTCAGTGCTTATTGCCACCCAGTACTTAGCATCACTAGCCACACTGTAATTTGGCAAGTCCGATGTAAATTTCTCTCGTGCGCTTGCTTCACTAAAGACCACAATTTGCTTAACATTGATCTCTTCCATTACCTCTCCAACCAGACTCTCCAAGGCTTCCTTCTCTCCCTTGGTTTCCACAATCACCACCGCTTCACCCAATGGTTGACGCACCTTTATGCCAGACTTTGCCCTCGCTGCCCTACCCAGGCTAGCTATCCTCATAGCCAGTTCAACCTCGCTGTTCAATTTCTTACTGATTTTCGTCTCATCCGCTACGGGGAAATCGGCTATATGAACACTTTCTCTGCCTTGAGGATCAACAGAGCGAAATAAATCTTGATAAAGCTCTTCAGCAATAAATGGTACAAATGGAGCTAATAAGTGAGATAAAGTCACCAGGCACTGATATAGCGTCGTATATGCAGCCAATTTATTGGCATCGTTCTCGCCTTTCCAGAATCGGCGGCGGTTTCTTCTCACATACCAGTTAGAAAGATTATCCACAAACTCTTCAATTCTGCGTGCCGCAGCAGTAGGATTATAATCATCCATCGATTTAGAAACTACGCTTATCAGACGATTAAGTTCGGATATAATCCATATATCCAGTTTCGTACAAGCTTCGGTCTGATCCTTAGCAGCCGTCAAAGGCTGGGCCTCAAATCGATCAATGTTAGCGTAAAGAGTAAAAAAGGAATATGTATTCCACAAAGTTAGGAGAAATTTACGTATTGTCTCTTCAAGTACCTTATTAGAAAAACGGTGGCTGTCTTCCCCTGGAGTAGAAACCAGCATATACCACCTCAGCGCATCAGCACCGTAATTATTGAACACAGACCAGGGATCGATTACATTACCTCTCGACTTGCTCATTTTCTCGCCTTGAGCATCGACAACATGTCCCAGGCAGATGACATTCTTGAAACAAGGGGAACTGAAAAGTAGAGTTGATATGGCATGTAAGCTATAAAACCAGCCCCTGGTTTGATCCACCGCTTCGCAAATAAAATCGGCGGGAGAATTTTGCTCAAACTTGTCTTTATTCTCGAATGGATAATGCCACTGAGCTACCTGCATAGCTCCAGAATCAAACCAAGCATCAATTACCTCAGGAACACGCTGCATTCTGCTGCCGCACTTAGGACAGGCGAAGGTAATTCCATCCATATAGGGACGGTGCAAATCCAAAGGTGTAGTCAAGCCACTGACATTCGACTGTGCTCTTAATTCATCCAAGCTGCCAATACACTGATAAGTAGGAGTAGGAGATTCAGGGGTGACACAAGCTTCACAGCGCCAAATATTGAGCGGAGTTCCCCAATATCTCTCCCGGGAAAAAGCCCAATCAACGTTGTTCTCCAGCCAATCACCGAAACGGCCATACTTAATATAATCGGGGTGCCAGTTTATTTCGGCATTGCCAGAGATAAGCTCTTCTTTCACCGCTGTTGTTTTGATATACCAAGCTAGCTTGGCATAATAGAGAAGGGGTGTTTCACATCTCCAGCAGAAAGGGTATGTATGAATAATCTTCTCGCTGCGGTACAGCAAACCACGTGATTTAAGGTCATCAATAATGAAAGGATCCGCATCCTTGACAAACTTGTCTGCAAAGGGATAGGTGCCCGTAACCTGGCCCTCCAAATCCACAGGTTGAACGAAATCAAGTCCATTGTTCATCCCAATATCAAAATCGATCTCTCCAAAAGCCGGAGCAATATGAACTATACCGGTACCCTCATCCATGGAGACGAAATCAGCGCCGATTACAGCATATGTTAAGTTCTCTGGTGCTTCCTTCAGACGGAGTGTTGGCAAGTCCAGACGTGGTACAGCAAAACTGTGAGGATTAAACAAAGGCTCATATTCAAGATGCACAAGATCTTTGCCCAAAATAACTCCTAATGTGGTATACCCCTCCAACCCGACCCTATCTACAAGTATTGTGGCTAGAATGAGATAATTCTGGCCGCTTTCCATCACACTATACTCAGCATCCGGAGCAATTGCCAAAGCTGTATTGCCGGGTAGTGTCCATGGAGTCGTGGTCCAAGCCAAGAAAAATGCCGGCTTCTTTGATATATGAGAAGGCGGGAGAACAGAATGGAGTTGTGTTCTTTCCTCAACTGAACCGGGTATGAGCTTAAACTTTATGTAAATCGATGGATCTTCAGCATCATCTCGGTAACCCTGAGCTACTTCATGCGAGCTAAGGGAGGTGCCACATCTAGGGCAATGCGGTGTTACTTTATAGCCCTGATATATCAACTCCTTGTCCCAGAGCTGTTTTATTATCCACCAGCAGGATTCAATATAGTTATTATCTAAGGTTATGTAAGGATGCTCCATGTCTAGCCAGTACCCAAGCCGCTCAGTCATAGCTTCCCATTCCTCAATATATTTGACAGCGCTCTGGCGACAATGCTCATTGAATCGAGCTACTCCATATTCCTCAATTTGATCTTTACTGGTAAGGGCAAGAGAGTTTTCCACCTCTAACTCAACTGGCAAGCCATGGGTATCCCACCCTGCCTTTCTTGGCACATGATAACCCTTCATTGCTTTATAGCGACAAACAACATCCTTATAAAGACGAGACAGTACATGATGAACACCCGGGCTACCATTGGCGGTAGGTGGACCTTCGTAGAAGGCGTAATGCGGTCCCTTTTTTCTTCTTTCGATGCTCTTGTTGAAAATTCTTTGTTCTTTCCAGAAGCGAAGGATATCGTTTTCTAATTGAACAAAGTTAATCTTAGTGCTTACTTCCCGGAACATGGCTAATCCTGCTTCAACAAAATAACCACCTTCCTATTTTCACCGTCACCCATGCTCTGAGTTGTTACATCCGGGTTATCAGCCAA
>JAZFXR010000030.1:0-13047 GCA_036448835.1 Dehalococcoidia bacterium
CATAATAGTTGCAGTTGGCCTGATTATCTGGGGAGTGGTCTGGGGAACGAGAAGAAGGCACAAAACACAGCTAGTGGGATAGAAGGATAAAACAGGGATAACCGCGCTTCAGGCCCGGTTATCCCTCTCTCTTTCACTCTAGTAAATCCAGTCAAAAATAAACGTGGACCAGCTTTACAGTAAGGGGATTCTTTTAAAAAAATAGGCAAAACACTTGATTGAGGTTAGGTAAACTGATGAAAGAAGAAAAGGCAGCAGATAGGAAGCACAGATCAACATTAGTCATTCTTGCATCGCTGGTGGCGTTGCTAATAGTTGTTTCTGGATGTGTGGCAGCTGGAGCCCAAACGAAGGAACCCTCTATATATTCCTCTGAGATTTACGATGCCTCTAAGGTTTCGCCAGCAGCCGAGCAGGAGGTTCTGGATTTCCTCGCTCAAGACACCACAGATAAGAATGTGTGGCAAGCGGAGGTCTATGAGTGCGGACATTTCTCTGCAGATGTCTGGTGGAATGCGTATATGCAGGGACTGGAGGCCTGTTTGGTCTGGGTGGAGCGTATGAAATGGGGCGAGGAACAGGTTCACTGGGTGGTTAAGTTTCGCATTGAAGACAAAACTCAGAACTATTGGCTATGGGTAGAGCCGTCAACTGACGAGGTCGTTAGCGAAAACGACTATACAATCAAGGACACTTTTTGTGGAGAGGAAGCTTTCAATCTCTGCATAACTTGGTGGGAAGAAAGCCCTAGCTAGGTCAAAGATTGTATTATCTACAGGAACAAAACCCTCTTTACGATTATGCTTAATCCCAAAGCCCCGGATCTTGACACTATACGCTGACTGTTGTTAATCTTAAGTACCAGGACTAAAGTACTAGGCCTCGAGTAGTGGCAAGATTAAAGTGGGCGGTTGCGGAGCCAGTTTTAAGCAGAACCATTCTGCTCTGTGTTGTTTTCATTGGACTGAACATCCTCGATGCCTGGCTGAGCGGGCTTGCTCTAGGGACCGGGCATTATGAACTTAACCCATTTCTGGGCACGAGATTTGGCAGTAATATGCTGGTTAAGGGGCTGATTTCCGCTGGAATAGTAGCGGCTCTGGTTTTGTTTAAGCGAGACAGATTGTTGAAGCCGTTGAGCCTGGGGATGTCGCTTATTTGCACCTGGAATTGCGTGGTCGTTTTGCTCTGGAGCTAAGCCAGCAATAGATAGCAAAGCTTGTCTATTCCTCTCCTTCCGGGATAACCTCAAACAGTTTTTCCTGGCTTTCAAGATGGTCGATATATAGAACGCCATCAAGGTGCTCAATTTCCTGTTCGAGAGCCTGAGCCAGAAACCCTTCTGCTTTAAGACGAAATTGCTTACCGTATCGGTCTTGCGCTTTGACCTTCACCGTTTCCGCCCTCTTTATTTCCCCGAAGTAGCCTGGTATGGATAGGCAGCCTTCCTGGACTATTCGCTCGCCTTCCTTTCTTACCATTTCAGGGTTGATCAGAGTGATGAGTTCCTGTTCTGGCAGTTCTATGACTGCTATGCGAAGCAATACTCCTACCTGTGGGGCAGCTAGACCGGCTCTGTTAGGGTCAGCGTGTAACGTATCGATCATGTCATCGATTAACTTCTGAACAGACTTGTCGATCTTGGTTACTCTTTTGGCTTTTTGCCTCAACACGGAGTCAGGCAAAGCGCGAATCTGTAGAACTGCCATAATTCCTCTGAAAACGTGCCTGGACTTTTGTCTCACACCGATTATAACACTGCTAGCTGACTAATATCACCTTATATATTGAAGATTGGTTAGGAACATCGCTCTGTTATGTGATTTTTTGTCTCTATCATTCTGTGCATGGAGGCTGTAATGGATGCGCATAGGACAACACAATTGACCTTTGTAGTGGTTGAAATGTAAAATCAGTCCGAGAGTAACCTGTGAAAGGGGAGATAAATGGCAAAGCAGGACGCTGTTCAACTAGACATTGAAAACAACATTGGCGCAGTGCTCTTGAACCGACCGGATGCGTTGAACGCCTTTAACCTGGATGTCTTTCTGGGGCTTCAACAAACAGCACAGACTATCAAGGAAGACCCTTCGGTCAGGGTTGTTATAATAACGGGTGCTGGTGATAAGGCGTTTAGCGCTGGATTGGACTTGAAGATGGTTGCCTCGGGGGGCAGCCCTACGGAGATTGTTACCGGTTACCGGCAAGGCTATGATTCCCTTTACCATTTGAAGATGATATTTACTATGTACGAAGAGCTGGCCGTACCGGTTATCACTGCCATTAATGGGTACTGTTTGGGGGCAGCCCTGGAACTCATTCTTTGCTGTGATATACGTCTGGCTTGTGATACTGCCATATTTGGGCTTCCTGAGATTCAATTGGGTGTTATCCCTGATCTGGGAAGCACGCAGCGCTTACCCCGGATAGTGGGGACTGGCATTGCCAAAGAACTGATTCTCACAGGACGAAGAATTGACGCTGCCGAAGCGCTACGGATTAGATTGGTAGATCATGTATATTCTAAAGATCAACTTATGGTTGAAGCCAGGAAGCTGGCTGAAGAAATAGCTAAAATCAATCCCCGCCTTATTCAAGGTGCCAAAAGGGCGACTACTCTCGCTCTGTCAACACCACTCGATATAGGGCTCCGCATGGAGACAGATATATGTCTTGGCTCGGGTAGTGGTGACGAAATGGGTGAAGCTGTTCAACAATTTACCAAGAAAGACTAGCCTCAACATGCTAGGCTGGTAGAGTCAGGTTGGACAGGCGCCAACACTGGCTCATTCATCGTACTCATAAAATGAGGTCTTCAGACAGCCTGTATCCCGTATCCAGTGAAGTTGTTTTCAGGATCAGCCGATGAATTGGATTTAGTTTAGGCTAAGCAACTAATGGGTTGACGGCAACTTTGGATGGCTGTGTATGCTTACTTCGTACGTCAGACGGTTGACTCAAGTACGGTCAATCGCTATACTTGGGTAAACACTGATGAGTTACACCCTGACCGTCGAGAGTCTTGACGGCATTATTTCTTCCTGGGACAAGTTACGTCACTGCTTAAAGTGGGGTTCCATTTTCATTTTGCCTGCCTGGCTGAAGGTCTGGTGGGAGATATTTGGTGGAGAAAATGAACTGTATTTACGGACGCTTCGACAGGGGGAAAAAATCATCGGCTTTGCCCCACTTATGGTGCATAGAGAAACTGCTTCCTTTATCGGTGGCGATGACGTCTCTGATTATTTGGATTTTGCTATTAGCGCAGGCAGTGAGAAGGACTTCTTCAAGGTACTGCTTGATGATTTGAAAGAGCGTGGTGTAAAGAAGCTGGACCTACGACCTTTGCGGCCTGATTCTACCGTGCTCACTCAACTCGTAGCTGTCGCTCAGAACCGAGGGTATGAAGTTCTTTGCCACCCCGAGGATGTGTCTCTGGAATTGGATTTACCTGCTACCTGGAATGAATACTTGGCGATATTGAATAACAAGCAACGCCATGAAGTTAGGAGGAAGTTGAGGCGGTTATGGGAGACTGGTGCTGTAGAGCATCATTGTGTTGAGGTGGGTCGAGAGGTTGAAGATTATATGGATATTTTCTTGAAGCTCTTTTCATTGAGCAAGGACGAAAAAGCCGGCTTTATGAATCAGAAGAGGGAATCGTTTTTCAGGTCACTGGCCAAGGCTATGGCTGAGCTTGGGCTACTGAGATTAGGTGTCTTGCAGCTGGATAAGGTACCAGCGGCGGTGACTATCGGTTTTGACTACGATGACTCGCACTATCTGTATAACAGTGCATATGATCCACAATTTAGCTATTTAAGCGTAGGACTACTCTGCAAAGTCCTCTGTTTGAAAGAGAGTATTGAAAGGGGTAAAGAAAAGTGGAACTTTTTAAAAGGTGGAGAACCGTACAAATATCAACTCGGTGGCCAGGAAGTTCCCCTCTACAGTTGCCAGATAACTATCATCTGACAATGATGAGGAGGAACGCGCTTTAATGCTGACTAGTCGACTGAGAATAGCTATGCTGAGTGCCCATAGTTGCCCTGTTGGAAAACTAGGGACAAAAGACACCGGTGGCATGAGTGTCTACATTCGGGAGATTGCCTGCGAGTTGGGTCAGCAGGGACATTCAGTGGATATCTATACTCGCGTTCATGATCCCGGGGACCGCCAAATCTATGAACTCAATCAAAATGTAAGGATCATTCACCTCAGGGCAGGGGGAGACGAGGAGATACATAAGTTAGCTGTCTACTCCTATCTTCCTGACTTTGCCGGCAACCTGGAGAATTTCAAGAGGCAGAATGACCTTCAGTACGATTTGATATTTAGCCATTACTGGCTTTCCGTGCTGGCAGGAGTTCATTTACAGCAAAGGTGGCATATTCCTCATATTGCTATGTTCCATACACTAGGTGCAGTTAAAAAGGCAATCAAGGAGGATACCGGTTTGGCACTAGACGAGGATGAGCTCAAACTCCGTGTTGAGACAGAAAGGGACCTGGTTCAAAGGTGCCATCACATTATCGCTCCGACAGAAAGGGAAAAGGAAGAGTTTATTCGGCACTATGGCGTATCATCGGAGAAAATCAGTGTGGTGCCGTGTGGTGTCAATCTAGAGCAATTCAAGGCATTGGACAGAGCACGGGCCAGGCAGTTTCTGGGCTTCGGCGATGATAAGATTATTCTGTTTGTGGGTAGAATTGATCCGTTGAAAGGTATAGATATATTGATAAAGGCTTTACCTTATCTACGGAATATTCAAGGAATGAGATTACTGGTAATCGGTGGCGGTGAACACAGCCAGCACGAAATAGAACAACTACGGAAACTAGCCTGCAATCTCGAAATAGAGAATTCAGTTACTTTTATGGATTTAGTGAAGCATGAGGAGCTACCTTATTTTTACAGCGGAGCTGACGTTTGTGTAGTTCCTTCTTACTACGAAAGCTTCGGGCTCGTAGCTCTGGAATCTCTAGCCTGCGGAACTCCGGTGGTGGCTACTGATGTAGGTGACTTCAAGAACATTATTAGAGAAGGGGAGACCGGGTATGTGGTAAGAGACAACGTTCCCCAACATCTTGCTGACAAAATAGCCTTGCTTCTTTCCCGGCCACGCACAGATGAAGAATCTGCCGAGTCGATTCGGGCGACAGTAAGTAGATTTAGTTGGTCCAACATTGCTGAAGCGATTATCAGGGATTGCCGACTGGTATTGGCTAACTACCTTATCCCTGTGTCCTGATTGATTACCTTTTCGTACCAAAGAGTTTTGGCCTGAACCTCAAAACCAATAGATCGGTAGAGGGCACATGCTGCCTTGTTCTCACTGTCCACAGTCAACTCTGCAATCTGCAAACCCTTGCTTCTAAGACGGGATAACCCGGCCCGCACTAGTTGTTTGCCTATTCCTTTACCCCTATAATCGGGGGCCACCCCGAGCATCAGGATCTGCCCCTTCCTTATACTGGGTATTCCTTCCTCACAGCTTATCCCTGTCCAGCAATAGCCAATGGCTCTATCTTTATCGTCGACTAGAATAATATCCCTTTGAGAACAGGTGCTTGAATTGATACGAAAGATTATTTCCTCTACAGTATTGGGATTGTAACCCCAGGCGCCATCAAAGGCACAATTCTGTAGTTGAGTCAGCCTGGCTTCTTCACCAGGCTGTAGATAGTGGCAATGTGGATCCGTGTCGGCTATATCTAGTTCGCCAACATGGGCAATATCTAATCTCAATTCGGAATACTGTCGGATAAGACGGAAGCTCAGGCTGTGTAACACCCTCGTCGCAACCGTGTTGTTCTCATTTATATTAACATGGGCTACTTCGGCTCCTAGCTCTTTGGCACGGTCTATAGCATAACTGAGGAGTTTTGTTGCCAATCCCCTTCTGCGGTGCTCCGGGGCTACCCAGCAATCGAGCACTACCCGCCCAATGCCAAGCTCCGGTTTGACATCCATATAGCCGGCAATATTATCGCGCCACAGAACAAACACGTCTTGGTCAGGGGAATAATTTGGTTTCTGTAGCTGCTCAGAAATAACCTGCGGTGAGGCACAACGCCCGGTCGGGTTAAGCCTTTCGGCTTCAGTAATTAATAAGACATACTTATCGAAATCTGAAGGTTGATAGTTTCTAATGTTATAGGGAGAATTGCTAATGGCCTTTGCTGGCATTACCAATTCAAATTGTAGCAGCCTGAGGAATGTTATACAATTGCCAGCATGTACCGCGAACTAGAAAGGTTCAGGTGTAATGGTTAAGCCAGTTCATATGATGGTGATTACGCCTCATCCCGACGATGCCGAATTCGGTGTTGCTGGTACTGTAGCCCGCTGGACAGGCGAGGGAAAGGATGTTATTTATGTAGTTTGCACCAATGGCGACAAGGGTACCAGCGACCCCAATATGAACCTGCGTGAATTAGCCAGAATCAGAGAGAAGGAACAGCTAGCAGCAGCCAAGCTATTGGGGGTGAGGGACGTTATCTTCCTGCGCCATCCAGACCAATCTCTGGAGGATACACCGAAATTTAGGAAAGAGATTGTGCGACTGATAAGGACGTACAAACCTGAGACAGTAGTCACTGCCGACCCATACCGGCGCTATATCTGGCACCGTGACCATCGAATTACTGGACAGGTTACGCTTGATGCTATCTTCCCGTACGCCAGGGATATTCATTCCTATCCTGATCTACTGGATGAAGGGCTTCCGCCTCACAGAGTAAAAGAAGTATGGCTCTGGGCCGCTCAAGAGCCTAACTATCGCATCGATATTACCACCACCTTTGATACCAAAGTTGCCGCCCTGCGATGCCACAAGAGCCAGGTAGGGGACTATCCTCCTGATGGATTGGAAGAACGTCTAAGGGAACGACATAGGGAACTGGCCCAGGGGGAAGATTATGAACTAGCTGAAGCTTTCTACCGGACAGAGATAAGGTGGTAATCAGCCTCCTGATTTTCGCGGGCACTGTTTAGCCTTAACTACGTGGAACACCAGAGCACATCGCCACACAGGTTGGGTTCATGATGTCGAGAAGCAAAGGCGGCAAACTCTTCCTTCTCATTTTTTAATACAGTAGAATTCCCATGGCCGGGGTATATCTGCGTATCGTCTGGCAATACAAAGATTTTCTCGGTTATAGAGCTGATTATCTGTTTAAAATCATCCGGGGAGCTTGTCCCCCCCGGTCCTCCAGGGAAAATGGTATCCCCTGATATCAGGTAGCGACCAACTACAAAGCACAGACTACCCGGAGTGTGCCCCGGTGTGTGAAGCACTGTAAATCCAAGGTCTCCCAACCGAACCGTGTCCCCATCATTCAGTAATATCTCTGGGTCTGGGGTCAGGTTCTTTGCGTCTGAAGCGTGGGCAGCCAGGGGAACTTTCAATTCAGCCCGTAATTGGGCGAGAGCACCAATGTGGTCTATGTGGTTGTGGGTCAACAATATGTATTGAGGTCGAGTATTTTTGAGTTTTTCTTTGATGATGTTCGGGTCCGCGGGGGCATCTATTAGCGCGCTATCCCTGGTTCTTAAGCAGGTTGCAATATATGCGTTGGTACTGAAGGGACCCAGTTCAAGCTTCTCAATCCGCATAGTATTGTCTTCGGCTACTATTGTCATAATTCACCCGTCCGCAGTTTGGCTTACTATCGTCGATTATACCATGATATAAGAAAGACTCAATACCAGTAATCAGCAAAGCCTTATTGACTCTGAACAAAGAAGCAAAGTAAAATTCATGGTCATGTACAAAAAAACCGTGCTTGATAATGGCTTGCGAGTCATCACCAGTACTATGCCTCACAGCCGCTCGGTATGCCTTGTCATCCTCGTAGGTGCCGGTTCTTGCTTCGAAAACGAAGAACAAGCGGGCATATCACACTTTGCTGAGCATTTGCTCTTTAAGGGCACGCAGCGGCGACCAACGTCCAAGGAGATTAGTCAGGACATTGAAGGCGTTGGTGGCATAATCAATGGTGCAACAGACAAGGAATTGACTATCTACTGGTGTAAAGTTGCTGCACCTCATTTTCCCATCGCCATTGACGTGCTATCTGACCTCTTGCTCAATTCTCTCTTTGATAGCAAAGAAATAGAGCGAGAGCGTCAAATTATCAGCGAGGAAATCAGTATGGGCATGGACCTTCCTCCGCAGAGGATAAGCATGCTCATAGACGAGTTGCTATGGCCGGAACAGCCTCTGGGGCGCGAAGTTATTGGGTACAGGGAAACCATATCTTCGATAACAAGGGAACAAATATTGAACTACGTTGCTCGTAGATATATACCTAATAACACCGTGCTTAGCATCGCTGGCAACATACAGCATGAGGAAGCAGTGGCTCAAATCGAAAATCTGTTCGGTAAATGGGCTACTGGTGAAGTGATGACCGATTATATTACTAACGCCAGGCAAAAGAAAGCAAGGATGCGTATCGAGCCCAGGGATATCGAGCAAGCACACCTTTGCATAGCTGTTCATGGCTTTTCTCGCTCCCATCCGCAACGTTTTACACTTGACTTGCTTAATACAGTCCTTGGCGCCGGCATGAGCAGCCGTTTGTTTACGGAGATACGAGAGCATAAGGGGTTAGCTTATGATATTCACAGCTATACAGAGCATTTTCTGAAATCGGGATCATTGACTGTTTATGCCGGCGTTGATCCCAAAAAGATAGAAATCGCTGTGACAGCTATCCTCGAAGAAATATCTAAAACTAAACAAGGAATTCTCGCCGATGAGTTTATTAGAGCTAAAGAATTATCAAAGGGAAGATTATATTTAAGGTTTGAGGATAGCCAGAATGTAGCATTATGGTATGGTAGCCAGGAGATATTAATGCGACAAATCCTGAACGTAGACGATGTTATTTCTATTGTAGATGCCATAACTATAGATGAGTTAAAAGAGGTAGCCGGAGAGATAATAACTGAAAGTGGGCTTAATTTAGCTATAACAGGACCGATTAAGGAGGATGAGCTTTTTAAGAAAAAATCTTTGCGGCGATTGTTTGGAATTGTACAGAAAGAACCGCCGTGAGGCGGTTCTTTCTGATTATGGTGAATTTTTAGTTGAATTCCAGCCACAGAGGCTACATCATGCCCTCGTATCCTCCTCCTCCTCCTGGCATCGCCGGCATTTTTTCTTTCTCGGGAATATCAGTTACCAGGCACTCCGTAGTCAGAATCATTGTGGCAATGCTCGCACCATTCTGAAGAGCACTCCTTGTGACTTTGAGAGGATCTACAATGCCCCTTTCTACCATATTTACACCGAGCTCGTCTTTCAGTGCGTCGTAGCCTATTCCGATCTTACTTCCCTTTATGGCATTTATCACCACTGAGCCTTCCCTGCCACTATTTTCAGCAATGCATCTTAAAGGTTCTTCCAGAGCTCGTTTCAATATATTCAGCCCAGTAGCTTCATCGCCCTCCAACTTGAGCTTCTTCAAGCTCGACAAGGCATTGAGGAGGGCAACACCACCGCCGGGTAGGATACCTTCTTCTACGGCAGCTCGAGTAGCTGACAAGGCATCCTCTACACGGTGTTTCTTTTCCTTGAGTTCTGTCTCTGTAGCTCCACCTACTTTTATCACTGCCACACCGCCTGCTAATTTAGCTAATCTCTCCTGTAGTTTCTCTTTATCATAATCCGAAGTGCTTATATCTATCTCGGCTCGGATTTGTTTGATCCGGGCTTCAATATCCTTTGTCCCGCCCTTGCCTTCAACGACGGTGGTATTATCTTTATCAGCAATAACCCTTCTGGCTCGTCCCAAATCCTCTACGGTTACCGAATCTAATTTCCTGCCAACCTCTTCGGATATAACAGTACCTCCTGTAAGGACGGCTATATCCTGAAGCATGGCTTTTCTTCTATCACCAAAGCCAGGTGCTTTAAGTGCCAGTGGAGATAACGTTCCCCTCAGCTTATTAACTACTAAAGTAGCTAGAGATTCACCTTCTACATCTTCAGCAATAATTACCAGGTTTTTGGAGAACTGGACGATTTTTTCCAGAGCGGGAAGGATATCATTTATAGCCGAAATCTTCTTATCAGTGATGAGTATATAGGGATCCTCTAGCTCTGCTCTCATTTGTTCGGCATTGGTGATGAAATAAGGGCTGATATAGCCACGATCGAATTTCATCCCCTCAACAAATTCAGTCTCGAATTGCAGCCCCTTGCCTTCTTCAACAGTGATTACTCCATCTTTACCCACTTTTTCCATAACATCAGCAATCAAGTTGCCGATGTCCTTGTCAATGGCTGATATAGCGGCTACCTGAGCTACCTGCTCCTTACCAGCCACCGGTATAGACATTTTCTTGAGTCCATCAACTAAGGTCTCTACTCCTTTATCAATCCCACGTTTTAGAGCCATGGAATCAGCTCCAGCAGCGATGTTCTTAAAGCCCTCATTAATAATAGACTGAGCTACAATAGTGGATGTACTGGTACCGTCTCCACACTGGTCGTTGGTTTTAGTAGCTGCCTGTTTCACAAGCTGCGCCCCCATATTCTCAAAGGGATCAGGCAACTCTATTTCTTTAGCTATAGAAACTCCATCATTGAGAACCGAAGGAGCCCCCCATTTTTTATCAAGTGCTACAGGTCGCCCGCGTGGTCCCAGAGTCACCCTGATAGCATCGGTCAGCGTATCTACACCGTTCTTTAGTGATTTCCTTGCTTCCTCGCCGAAAATAATTTGTTTTGCCATTCGATTACCTCCTTTTATTAACTGCGCTTGGCCAGAATATCACCCTCTCGCATGATAACCAGTTCTTCATCTTCCAGCTTAAATTCTGTGCCAGCATATTTAGAATAGATAACCTTGTCTCCCTTCTTCACCTCCATAGCGATACGTTTACCGTCTTCAGTCAACCTGCCTGGACCGACAGCAATAATTTTGCCTTCCTGGGGCTTCTCCTTGGCTGTATCTGGTAAAACTATCCCTCCTTTGCTTACCTCTTCCTGGGGCGTTGGTTTTATCACTACCCTGTCTCCCAAAGGTTCAATCTTTGCCATTTTTCCTCCTTTCCTATATTTATTTTAGCACTCTATCCCTGAGATTGCTAACTTTGCATTATAGCAAGAAAATCCAGAAATGCAAAAGTTCTTACCGAAATTTAGTAAATTATTCTTGAAATATTACACTGAACCGTGTATAATTATTGAGGAGATGGAAAAAAGCAAAGAGAAGAAAAGGCAGTGGAGTAAGAAAGAGATAAGGGCGCTTAGGAAACACCTGAATTTGACTCAAGTGAAGCTAGCCGAGACATTGGGTACGCGACAACAAACTATCAGTGAGTGGGAAAAGGGAATGTATCAGCCTCGGGGAACATCAGCGACCCTGCTCAACATAGTTGCCGAACGCAGTGGCTTTATTTACGGGACTGAGGGGAATCGTGATAGGCCAAATAAGAATCAACCACAGTGATTTTTGAGCGGCAAGAAAAGCATTGTGGAAACTAATACAAAGGTTAAACAGATTTTGTAAGGTGACTGATATCTTTTTTTGCCATGATTACACGTAAGCGGATAGAATTATCGGAAAAGCAAGCAACTTTAATATGGCAACAAACCGTTGGGAATAAGCTAACCTCCACTGAAGGAGCAGTGGTAAATGTAATCTATCCAGGAAGGACTAATGGTGATAACGGCCCTGATTTTCGGGACGCAGTTACTGTAAATAAATCCCATTTGATGAAAGGAGATGTAGAGGTTCACATTAAGTCCAGCGATTGGTATGACCATGGGCATAATACTGATGCCGATTATAATAATGTCATTCTTCACGTTGTGATGTGGCATGACTGTAATTCACCTACCTTATTGCAGAATGGCAAAACAGTTCCCGTAATATGTCTAGCGATGGCATTGCGGCAACAAGCTTATTTGCTGCCCTATCATCTTCCGTGCTTCCAGATATTGAACCGCATGGATATGCAGAGTCTGAAGAATCTATTGGACACTATCGGTGAAGCAAGGTTTAAGCAGAAGGCGATTCACTTTGGAGCCGAGTTAAAACAAGAAGAGGAGGGGCATGTGCTTCTCACAGGCATAATGCGGGCTCTGGGTTATGCCAAAAACACAAAGCCCTTTGAATACCTTGCTGATAGAATACCTCTCAATTCCCTAGAATCCCAGAGAGGCGTAGCTCTGAAGCAGGCTTTGTTGTTAGGCACAGCCGGGTTATTGCCTTCCCAAAGATGGCAAGGAGAATTTGCGGTCAAAAAAGAAGTCCAGGAATTGGAGCAACTATGGCGATCGGCGGACAGAAAAGTCGAAGCCATGAAGGAAGGTGACTGGAATCTCTCACACATATATCCCAATAATTCTCCAGTGCGACGTATTGTTGCCCTTAGCTACCTTCTTGAGCGTTACTCAGGGAAAAAACTGCTAGCAGGTATATTACAGCTAGTAAGAGAAACACCTCGACCTGGTGGGTACTGCGTGCTTGAGAACAGCCTGACTGTGACCGGTGACGGCTATTGGCGGAACCATTTCGATTTTAACAGCAGAAGTAAAACAAGGAAATCGGCCCTTCTGGGAAATAGCAAAGCAGGTGAAATCGCAGTTAATGTGGTACTACCTTTTGCTTTTTCGTGGGGGGAAGTGAATGCTGATGAAAAGATAACAGAGAATGCTTTAGAGCTCTACCGTAATTATCCCAGATTGTCTGAGAATTACCTAACATATCATATGAAGAATCAGGTTGGTTTGGAGGAGTCTGCCAGTCTGACTGCCTGTCATCAGCAAGGGCTGATTCACATTTTCAAGAATTATTGTTGTGAGGGCAGATGCGGAGAGTGCCCACTGGTTGTTTGAACGGGCCCGCGGGGTGGTGACAAACTTCCAAAAACGAGTTATTATATAGTCGGACATTAGTGGGCTATCAGGGAAGATGCGAGAGAGATGTTGATTCCTTGACACGACACTCCGCTGGAAGGGTAGACGTTTCAGGGTTGTATCTCTTCACATCAAACATGCGGGACGAATCAACCTTCGTAACAGCGACG
>JAZFXR010000031.1:0-6013 GCA_036448835.1 Dehalococcoidia bacterium
TAGGCTCGCACACAAGGTCAAACTGGCGCCCGCCTAGAAGCCTGCTTACTCTCTTATGCCAGGCTGCCAGTTCCTCATAGGCAAAGGCATTGGCCAGGCTCAACAATGGCTGCGGATGCTCGACAACTCCAAACGCTTCTACAGGAGGGGCTCCGACCCTTTGCGTCGGCGAGTCAGGGGTAGCAAGTTCGGGATGCTCAGCCTCAAGCCGTTTGAGTTCCCTCATTAACTCATCGTACTCGGTATCGCTGATTTCAAGACTATCCAGCACATAGTAACGGTAATTATGGTGATTGATTATCTCCCGAAGCTCGGCTATCCGCTGTACGGCTTTACTAACGTCCTTCATACGATTCCATCACATAATATAGCATAGCTAAATCGAGTATGCAGAAAAGATGATTATCAAAGGCGGAGGTGAAAGGCAAACGGCAGATAATGCGTAAGAGGATCCCTACTTGTTTCTCCCGAACGGGCAGACATAAACACACATGCCACAAGCCCTATGTAAATCCTCTCGTCTACTCAGATAGTGGTCACATGCCTCAGCAGCGAATATTTCACTCCTCGATTTGGGTTTATCGAAAGCCTGTCCAGTAAAGGCATGGGCTGGACAACCTTTCACACATGCGGAGCAATCGTGGCACATCTCGTCCATGGGTATTCCCGTTTCTAAGGGAGCATCTGTGAGCACCGTACCCCATCTGACGCGTGGACCGTGTTCCGGCGTAATGAGCAAGGCGCTCTTGCCAATCCATCCCAACCCAGCCAAATGGGCCGCTAATTTATGGGAAAACACACCGGTAAGCCTGGCTCTATCCACTGTTTGAGACGACGGAACTATAAAGGCTTGAAAGCCTGCTTCATCCAGAACCTGGGCCAGCATCAAGGAAATTGAATCTAACTGAGGATTCACAGTTCTATACACGTAATACCAATAATTATGGAGTACAGCAATATTCTGGTGGTCAACCAGTGTATCTACGATACCATCGATGAGAACGAAGCCATGAGAAACGGCTCGTGGAAACCGGGCCAGAAATTCTCCACCCTGCTCAGTAGTACTCCGTCTGGCAGGAGCAAGGTCAGCTATGCCGAAGTAAGTTGCACCCATGTCCCTAGCCATAGACTCTAGTTTAGCTCTAATAGTTAGTTCACCTGTATCCCTCATAGCTAATTCCCGTGCGCAAGTATAGCACAGTAAAGCTACTGGATATTTATTATGCAGTCCTAGTAGAGGGCCTTTGACTTACCCCCTAACCCTAAGATATTTGCTATAATCAAGGCACATTTATAGGTAATTAGATTGAATACAAATCGGAAGGAGGACAAAGCATGACTACTAAACCAGTTGTAATTAGATTCTTTGCCCCCGTGATTGATGCTACTGTCAATGCCCTGATGAATGCAGTCGATCAAAAAATGAAGCAGGGGATAAAAGAATTCATTATCCTTATATCGTCGCCAGGCGGCTCTGTCATTCATGGCATGAGCGCATATAACTATCTAAAAGGGTTGCCTGCTTCTATAACCACGCACAATTTCGGTAGTGTGGACTCAATAGGCATTGTCCTGTACTGTGCCGGTTCAAAAAGGCTGTCAGTACCTCAGGCGAGATTCCTATTTCATGGCGTTAATGTTCAATTTCAGGGGCAGCAGAATTTGGATGAAAAACTACTGGAGGAAAGATTGAAGGGATTGAGGATTGACATGGAGAATATTGCGAAGGTAATTGCAGCCAATACCGGTAAAAGCGCTAGAGATGCTACTGATGCCATGTTTGAGAGGATAACTCTGAATCCGGAAGAAGCTCGGTCCTGGGGCCTGGTGCACGAAATCCAATCAGAGCTATTTGAAGCCGGAAGCGAAGTAATCGCCATCCAATTCCAGCAACAACCACAACCACAACCACAACCACGACCACAAACGCCACGGAAGCTATAACACCAGCCGAGAAGCATGTACCCAGCTACCCTTTGCTTCAAATGAAATGATCCGTAGGTTATTGCCTTCAGATTCCGATGCTATGCTCACGATGATAAACAAATCGTTACTGTCAGGTAACCAATTCTTTCCCTAGTAACTGTGGCTGAGAGCTTTACGATATATCTATTATTACGATATACTTTTTTGTAAGGTTTCTCAGAAGCAGAGATGAATATCAAGCAAGCCCTGCAAAAGACTACCAGCGAAGTACCGCACAAAGAAGCCATAGTTCTCAATACTCAGAGAATTACTTATGGGGAACTGGATGAAAATTCTAACAGAGTCGCCAATGCCCTCCTGAAGATCGGAATGAAGAAGGGTACCCACGTGGCTATATTGATGTCCCATAGCCCTGAGTGGGTAATCAATTACTTCGGAGTGATTAAAGGAGGAGGCATTGCTGTGTTACTCAATACCGCGCTTAAAGCACCTGAACTTGAAGCATTGTTGCGAGATTCCGACTCCGAAATTCTGTTAACAGAGCAGGAATTCTTGCGGACGCTTTCTTCAGTTCTAACCGGCATTCCCTTATTAAAGCACGTGGTTGAGGTTGATACAGATTCTTACACCGAGATGGTAACGAAAAGCCCCACAATATCGCCAGCTATCGCCACAAAAAACGAGGACGAAGCTACCATATTCTACACCTCCGGTGTACTGGGAAAGCAGAAGGGCGTGGTACATACGCATGCTTCCTTGATGGGAACTCCCCCCATAGTTAATGCAGGCATACAACGGAAAAGGGAAGATGTCATTTTAGACCTTGTTCCTTTCTCTTATCTTTACGGCTTATTTGAGGTCCTTTTTGGCTCGATTATCACAGGCTCCACCGTTGTGCTTATCCCTAGCTACACTCCCAGGGCTGTCCTGGAGGCTGTGGAGAAAGAAAAAGGGACGGTTATCTTTGGTGTTCCTGCCATGTTCAATGCCCTGGCTATGGTGCGTGACGAAATCCTGACAAGATATAACCTGATTTCACTTCGATTGGCCGTTAGCGCGGGGGCGAAGTCCTTTCCCAAGCTAATGGAGATTCTGGAGTACAAGTTCGGATTATCCCTTTATGAAGTATATGGTCTCACAGAAGTCTCCGCTGTTTCCATAAGCACCTTTGACAGCCGTAAACTGGGTACTGTTGGTAAACCAGTTTGCGGCCTTAGGATACTTAATGATGATGGCCGGGAAGTTCCCCGGGGCGAGATAGGAGAAGCTGTGTTCAATGCGCCCTGGGTGATGAAAGGATACTATAAAGCTCCTGAACTCACGGCTCAGGTCCTCAAGGATGGCTGGTTTTATACCGGAGATTTTGTGAAGATGGACGGGGAAGGTTATTTGGAGTATATAGAAAAGAAGTCGTTTGTAATAGTCACCCCTTCTGGACTCAATATTAGTCCATCAGAAGTTGAATTCGTGCTGCTGAGCCACCCTAGCGTAGCTGAGGCAGTCTATGTAGGTATTAACGATGGTTATGGAGGACAGATACCCACAGCCTTCGTAGTACTTAAAGAAGGCCAACATGCCACGCCGGAGGAACTTTCCGACCTTTGCTACCAGAACCTGGCTGATTTTAAGCTCCCCAAGAGAATTGAATTTGTAGATAGTATACCCAAAACTAGCTCAGGGAAGATATCTAGAAAAAAGCTCAAGGAAACAGGTCTGACCCAGAACTAACTGAAAAGGTAGCTGCCGGATTTGTCTATTCGTCACTTCAGCACTATATTACCAGACGTTCACATTATCTTAATGTTGACTTGGTTAATGCTTATTGGTAACATCATGAACTGAGCCGTGCTAGGCGGGGAGCTAGCGGTGCCCTGTACCCGAAAACCGCTATAGCGGGGCTGAATTCCTGTTTGAGGTTCACGGCCGGCTAGATTTGTTTTTGCTGAGCAGTGTTGATAATCGGGTTCTATGCAACTGGAGACTATGAACCCCGTCAGGTCCGGAAGGAAGCAGC
Source organism: Dehalococcoidia bacterium (assembly GCA_036448835.1). Taxonomy (GTDB): domain Bacteria; phylum Chloroflexota; class Dehalococcoidia; order GIF9; family AB-539-J10; genus RBG-13-51-36. The sequence goes on from JAZFXR010000031.1 coordinate 3,941, forward strand.
GGTAAATAGCAATTCCAGTGTGATATAGAGTTGCCTGGTTGGAGCTAGCTGGCAAAGACAGCTTCCCGGTTTAGGAATCGAGAACGGGTGCACGGCTTATAGAATTTTGGAGGAGATAGAAATGGCAATAAGGAAAGTATGTGTTATTGGTTCTGGTACTATGGGTAGCGGCATAGCTCAGGTATCGGCACAGGCAGGCTATGAAACAACTATGATCGACGTAAAACAGGAGTTTCTGGACCGTGGTCTGGGCATAATAAAAACCAGCCTTGGTAGATTCGTGCAAAAAGAAAAAATCAGCCAGGAAGAGATGAACGAAACCCTGGCTAAACTCCATACCTCGATTGACATGAAGAATGCCGCCAAAGATGCTGACTATGTTATAGAAGCGGTATTTGAGAGGGCAGAAGTAAAGCTGCCCATATTCGGACAACTTGAAGGCATTTGCCCCCAAGACACAATTCTGGCTTCTAATACGTCCGGAATACCAGTAAGTCTGCTGGCATCTGCCACGAGACGTCCAAAAAAGGTTATCGGCATACACTTTATGAACCCCGTTCCGTTAATGAAGGGAGTAGAGATAGTAAAGACTCTACTCACATCGGAAGAGACTCTGAAACTAAGCCTCGATTTTGTCAAATCACTGGGCAAGGAAACAGTCATAGTTAAGGATTCCCCTGGATTTGTGACCAACAGGATAATAACCCTGGTTATGAACGAAGCCGCCAAGCTACTGGAGGAAAATTTAGCCAGCATAGAGGATATCGATAAAATAGAGAAATTATCACACAATTGGCCTATGGGCCCATTCGAGCTGGCAGACCTGGTTGGTATAGACGTTATAGTTGACCTGTTGGAAGGGATTTACCAGCAAACTGGATGGGAAAGATATAAGCCGGCTCCAATATTGAAAAGGATGGTTGAGATTGGATACACAGGAAAGAAAGTGGGCAAGGGCTTCTATCAATTGTTCGGATAGCCTGACACATTTTTATCGGCAATTACTTCGCCAATTTGGTGTCAAACCCAGAAAAAGCCTGGGGCAGCATTTTCTTATAGATGAAACAGTATTAGAGTGTATTCTATCTGCTGCTGAACTTAACCCGGGAGACATTGTAGTTGAGGTGGGTCCCGGACTGGGTATACTAACTGAAGGATTAGCTAAACAAGGAGCTCAAGTTATTGCTGTTGAGCTTGACCGCAAATTAGTTACCCTGTTGAAAAGGCGACTGACTGCCTTCCCCGATGTCAAAATTATCAATGCTGATATACTTAGGGTTACCCCCCGACAAATTCTAGAGAGTAAATCAGCTGTTTCCGCACTTTTCCAAGGGTACAAAGTTATAGCTAATCTTCCTTATTATATTACTTCACCATTATTGCGCCATTTCTTCGAAGCGCTACCCCAACCGTCAGAGATGATAGTAATGGTACAGAAAGAAGTCGGTGAAGCTATGGTTGCTAAGCCCGGTAATATGAGCCTGCTCAGTGTTAAGACTCAGTTTTATAGCAAGCCCACTATTGTGTCCTATGTACCACCTTCAAGTTTTTATCCTCCGCCGAAGGTGGATTCAGTTATTTTGCGCCTGGATGTTTACTCTCAGCCGCCTATCGATATCCCCAATCCAGCTAGTTTCTTTGATGTAGTTATGCATGGTTTCAGTTCTCCTCGTAAGCAACTTCGCAATTCTCTGGCTCATTCGCTAGATATGCCGCCCAGCCAAGTTACTTTATTGCTGGAGCAGACCGGAATAGAAGGCGAACGGCGAGCCGAAACTCTTAGCCTTGAGGAGTGGAGGGAGCTCTGGAAAGTCTTTGCTCCCTTTTCAAAAAGATTATAGTGTTAACTGCCTATGCCCCGGCTAAAATAAATCTCGTCCTGGAAGTGTTGGGCAAGCATAATAATTATCACCAAATCTCCAGTATTGTTCAATCAATAGACTTATGCGATGTCCTCAATTTCCAATTGGAAGAGGAAATACGCTTTGAATGTACTGAACCCAGTTTGAAGCAAGACAATCTGGTAACACGCGCAGCCGCCCTCCTTAAGGAAAGCACGAAATACATTCGGGG
>JAZFXR010000032.1:0-4755 GCA_036448835.1 Dehalococcoidia bacterium
CTTTAAGAAACGTCTTCCCGATAGCCCGCCCTTATCAAGTTCATGTACCTTCCTTTCTGGGCTTATGGGGCTTTGTATCAGCTTCTCAAAGTCTTGACGCCTTTGAATTGACTCCCGAGGAAATTGACAACAGAATTTCAACAAGAATATCAAAAAAGCTAAAATCCTACGATGGTCTCACCCATCAGGCCATGTTTACCATCCCCAAGCATATCCGCCAGCAGTTAGCTGCAAGCAAAAGAGTCATTACTGACAAACAACCTATCTCGGCTTACTGATTTGCCCGCACGAATTACCCCCCAACCGTCTATAAAATCCTCTTACTGGTTCCACCTTAAATGTAATGCTCACCCTGCTGACATCAGCAGGTCTTCGCCTTCTATGCCCCTCAATCCTTGGGACCTTCCGCTTCTTCTTCCTTCTCTTTCTCTTCCTCTTCTCCTTCCCCCTCTTCCTCTCCTGTCCCAAGATACAGCTCGCTTGTACTAGATTTCACCCGTGGCGCTATTTTCCCCCCGCAATAAGGACAAGACAGTTCAATATTTTGTTTCATACTAAAGACGATGCTGACAAGTCCTACTACCGCCAGTGCTATTCCTACGCCCATGACTACCCACCAGACTGCTTCCCCGAAGTCAGGCCTTCTTAGAAAAACGCCGAGGACTATTAGCGCAGCACCCAGAACCACCCACACCAGCACTGTGAGCATATCGTACCTTTTATAAGTCATTCTCCTACCTCCTATTCTAGTCTATAATAAAAGTAGCATCTACCGCCCTTATTGTCTAGCCCCTCTCAACTTCCCACAGACGCTCGTACAAAACCACAATTGCCATACAATCAAGTAGTCTTCTTTGGAACTATAGATAGAAGTTCTCTCCTTAAAGGTGGTTACCTGACATCGATATGTGTTGGGGGTGGTGAGAGTATACTAATACACAGCCTCAACAGAGGCAGATTTGGTAAGCTTAGTTCTCGAAGCCAGCGGCGACCGCAGTGCGGTCGTCTTTAAATCCTATCAGTCGTCGAGATCGCACTGCCCGGCACCATTCCAGCCTATGGCAACTATGGTGCCGTCGGACTTAAACCCCACTGTGTGCACGCTACCTGCGGCTACCTGGACGATGCCCGCCCAGCTGCCGACATCGCACTGCCCATAGCTGTCATACCCCGTGGCGACCACAGTGCCATCGGACTTGACCCCTACTGTGTGCAAGCTGCCTGCGGCGACCTGGGTGATGTCCGTCCAGCCGTCGACATCGCATTGCCCGAAGCCATCATATCCAACGGCAACAACGGTTCCGTCCGACTTAAGTCCCACCGTGTGACTGTAACCTGTGGTGACTTGGATGATGTCCGTCCAGTCGCCGACATCGCACTGCCCGTCGTAGTTCAATCCCGCGGCGACCACTGTGCCGTCGGTCTTGACCCCCACCGTGTGACCGTAACCCGCAGCGACCTTGGTGATGCCACTCCAACCTCCGACATCACACTGCCCGGCGCTGTTCCAGCCCGTGGCGACCACTGTGCCATCGGTCTTAACCCCCACCGTGTGACTAGAGCCCGCAGCGACCTGGACGATATCCCTCCAGCTGCGAACCTCACGCTGATTGTTGATGTTATATCCCGCAGCAATCACCGTGCCGTCAGCCTTAAGCCCTACCGTGTGAAAGTAGCCTGCGGCAACACCGATGATGTTTGTCCAGCTATCGACAGAACACTGATAGTAGTAATCCGAACCTACGGCGACTACGGTGCCGTCAATCTTAACCCCCACCGTATGTTGCTCTCCGCAGGCGACGTGGACGATGGGGTATTCGGGAGATCCAAGTGGAGAAGGAACCTGAGCACATCCTATCATCCCGACAATTAAAGCCACGGCGACCAGAAAAATGCTAACTCTTGTCAAATATAATGATTTCCTCATTCTTATTCTCCTTGTTGCATATCAATTTCATGCTATATTACATACTCCACGTAGTCAAGACTACTATGGTACCAGTACTAAAGGATTGTCTATCGTTCAGTCGAGATTACCTTCGAAAGCTTGGATACTGTTAGCGGTACTGGCGCCAGCTGAACCGATGTTCCGAATCTATATGCTTGTCCTTCCGTGAGACACAACTTAGGTTGTAGGGATGAAGCCTGAGAGATACCGGTGTCGTTAGCGTATCAAACCTGATATGGCTATCGGAGCTCACGCACGAGGCGACACAGGGATGACCAGCAATAAGCGATTCAAGAGTTCATAGACATATCAGAAGGCAAAGTCCACAGCTATGGAAACTCCGATCACATGGTTTAAAGGCTAGCCTCTAAAGTGCCAGTATCTATGTCCTGCTTTGTGGTTTTCTTGCTTTCAACTACTACGTCGGATACGAAACCCAGCACTTCCCCGAAGACATCGCCATTGTATCCGGCGACAACCAGGTCGTAAGTTCCGGCAGCCAGTAATGGTATTGTGTAATGGCCATCCTCACACATCTTCCCGCTGTTGACTGCATTGGGGAATCTGGATGCCGGAGACACCGGCTCATCGTCTTCTGTGTCTGCCCAGGTCCCATCTGAGTAGGTAAAGACAATTATGTCCGTGTACGTAGAGTTATTTGCTATTGAACCCGAGATGCGCCCGGCTTCATTATTCACTACCAGCCTGATTGTAGGCCTTAACATATAGTGAGAATCTGCTAGATGGACAGCTTTACGAACATCAAAGTCCGCTGTAACCTCTACAGCCCCATTGTTGGATACTGTGAATTGCCCTACCCCTTTATAACCCGTTGTATTACCACTCGGGACGAACAGAGGTGAAGTGGAGTTATCAGCGAATTCGATGTAGCAGCCCGGATTGTACGGGTCTTGACCCATCTCCGGGATATCGAGCATAAAGCGGATTTGGTTGTAATGCCCACCGGGCAAAGTCAGCTCACCTAACAAAGTGGAATTTCCGTTGGTTAGCTCCAATAAGTTATATGTTTGAGGGCCCTCAAATTCCCCGCATGTTGTCCATTGGTCGTTTATATGATATTGAATCTCATTAATAGTGATATAGACGCCTGTAACATTTTCAGCGTCTATCGGTGCATCGGAAAGATAGAGGGCTAAGGTCCCCGTTCCTGTTTCTGGTGCTTCTCCACAACTCAGTCCTGATGCCGCCACTGTACCCAGAATAATCACCAGTGCTAATACAAAATTCCTCATTCTTGACCTCCTTGGTAAGATCTCAGGTTATATTATATCAGCTCACTCTAATTGCTGACTATCAGCTTTATGGTCGGCCTTAAGATGTAGTGAGAATCTGCCAGATGGACAGCTTTACGAACATCAAAGTCGGCGGTAACCTGCACAGTCCCATTCTCGGGCACTGTGAATTGCCCCACTCCTTTATAACCGGTTGTATTACCACTCGGGACGAACAGAGGTGAAGTGGAGTTATCAGCAAATCTGATATAGCAGCCTGGATTGTACGGGTCTTGACCCATCTCCGGTATATCCAGCATAAAGCGAATTTGAGTGTAATTGCCAACGGGCAATACAAACTCACCTAATAAAGCGGAATTTCCTCCGGTCAATTCCAGTAATTCATGTATTTGAGGGCCTTCAAATTCTTCACACGTTATCCACTGATTCCCCAGATGATATTGGATTTCATTAATAGTGATGTAAACACCCGTAACATTCTTAGCATCCGGCGGGGCATCGGTAAGACTGAGTTTCAGGGTTCCTGTTTCTGGTGCTTGTTCCGATTTACCAGAATCTTCAACTGTTACACCAGACTGGTCATTGACAATGAGCTTAACTGTCGGGTTTAAGATGTAGCGAGAATTAGCTACGTGTATGGCGTTGTCACCATGAATATCAAAGTCCGCGGTGACTTCCACAGTCTCATTAGCAGTCACCTCAAATCGGCCCGTCCCTTTGTAACCTGACTGACCACCACTCGGGACGAAAAGAGGCTCGGTGGAGTTATCGGCAAATTCGACATAGCAGCCTGGATTGACCGGTTGCCGACCCTTTTCCGGAATATCCAGCATAAAGCGGATTTGAGTGTAGTTTCCAGCAGGTAATGTCAGCTCACCCAATAAAGCGGAATTTCCACCGGTTAACTCCAACAAGTCATATATCTGAGGACCTTCAAATTCCTCAAATGTGCTCCATTCACCATCTCGATGATACTGGATTTCATTAATGGTGATATAAACACCGGTGATATTTTCCGTGTCCAGCGGTGCATCACAAAGATAGAGCTTTAGGGTACCTGTTTCCAGTGGCTGTTCTCCAGGAATTCCAGGAATACCATAAATCATTCCTAACGCAGCAAGCACGGATAGACCAACCACTGCTGCTGCAACAATAACTCTTGCCATATTAAACCTCCTTATGTACGGTATTGGCTTTATCTGATTATCATAACGAGACCACGGCCATTTTGTTACAGCCTGCCTGTCATGAATCTGGTCCATAAGCCAGACCCTAGCCTTTACCTTGAAGGAGGGGGAGGGCTTGACATCCGGAGGCTCTCGAATCTCAAATGCAATCCTCAGTAGCGGCTCCAGTTGTTCACGCATAGACGGATACCTGTCCAGGCAATCCTCGATGCTGGACGTGCCCGCCTTGATGTCATCAATACACTGGGCAAGAATATCCTCAAATTTTCCCAAATCCGTTTCCTCTCCTTTTTCGAATCTCAAGTGCAGTCCTCAGTAGCGGTTCCAGTTGCTCACGCACAGACGGATACCTGTCCAGGCAATCCTC
>JAZFXR010000033.1:0-11763 GCA_036448835.1 Dehalococcoidia bacterium
ATTCATGCCTATCGCCTTGGTTTTTGTCTACCGTCAACTAAACAATACCAGGAATTTATCGCACCCCTGCCTGTGGACCTGGAGCAAGCTTTGGAGCACTTAGCCCGAAACACCTAAAAGGCTTGTGGAAACATGATAGGAAATCATATCGTTGTTATAGCTTTTTTATGCCGCTTCCTCTAATTGTCGGTGTATAGGTCATAATCGCATTCCAGAAACGCTGGTTCGAAGCATTGACTCAGCAGAACGAGCCCAATTGCTTGCAGAGCGTATCCTTGTCTGGTATGATGGGATAAATAAAATGGACAAGATAGAGTTAACGGTTACCAACCGGGAGATTCTCGGTAAAAAAGTCAAACACTTGCGCCGCCAGGGAATTACCCCGGTGCACGTTTTCGGGCATGGCATCAAGTCTCTGGCACTACAATGTGAAACTGGTGAACTTGAGCGAATACTAGGTCTAGCCGGGCATACAGGGCTTATTAGCCTCAAGGTAGGTGATGAGAAAAAGCCAAGGAGCGTCGTGATTCGCGAGTTTGACAGGGATTGGCGGAAGGGGCAATTGCTCCACGTAGACTTTTATCAGGTTAGAATGGGAGAAAAGATAAAATTAGATGTTCCTGTTACCTTAGTCGGAGAAGCTCCAGCCCTGCAGTCTAAAGCCCATATGCTTGAGCATGAGCGTGAGACCTTGACTGTAGAGTGTTTGCCAGCAAAAATCCCCGCTAGCCTGGAAGTGGACATCAGTTCACTTAGCGAGCCAGACCAAACGATACGCGTCAAAGATGTCACCGTAGATAAAGATGTTGCCATTCTTAACGACCCGGAGCTGGTTGTGGTGAAAATTAGTTACCGTCATGTTGAAAAGATAGAAGAAGAGGTGGTAGAAGTGGTAGAGGAGGAGGAAGCTGTCGCAGAAGGTGAAGCTCCCTCAGGTGAAGAGACATAGTCCTTTCACCAACCCGGCTGTTGCTTCTATATTCATACCTATATGCTCCACTTGTTTGCTTCGTGAGTCCCTGATACAATATCCAGGACCGACTATTAGCTCTCTCTGAGCTGTTTTGCCTAAAGATAATCCATGGCAAGCAGACGGTGGGCTGAAAAGCCTCGAGGGCACGGATAGAAATGCCTGTGCCTCCCGTGCTAGGAAAGGAGGGAATATGAACCTTGGTTTTTGGACAGCACCGTTTCGGTAGCGGTGCTTTTTTATTCCCGCTTGCCGCTTCATTGTCCCCCACCAGTTATTTATTGCACTTGAATTGAGAAAGTGGCCGGGAGCAAGGAGCAGATTTAAAGCCTCGGCAACTCACGTTCTTTTGAAAAAGGTTGCTATACATAGAAGGAGGTTTCTTAATGAAGGGGAATTGGCTCAAGATAGCTGCAGGTGTTTTGGCTGTAGCAGTGATCGCACTGGTGCTCGTAATGGTTCCTGGCCGTAGCGGGCAAACAGAAATACTGAGGGTAGCAACCACTACCAGCCTTTACGACACCGGCTTATGGGATTACCTAGAGATCATATTTGAGGACAGATATGATGTCGACTTGCAGATAACGGCCAAAGGCACGGGGGCTTCTTTGGAATTAGGTAAAAATGGTGATGTGGATGTAGTTACCGTCCATGACCCCCTTAAAGAGGCGGCATTTATAGACGGTGGCTACGCTATTGAAGCAGAAATAAACGGCAACGCTATAGAGCGCATCCCCTGGGCTTATAATTATTACATCATCTTGGGCCCTGAGCCTGACCCTGCAGGCATCGGTGGAGGGGACCTGACTCCACAAGAAGCCTTCCAGAGAATCCAGCAGGAGGGGTCACTTGATCCGGATACAGTCAAATTTGTCTCCCGAGGGGATGAGTCGGGAACTCACGGCAAGGAAAAAACCATCTGGGCATCAGCTGGCTATAATTACACAGCAGATATTGTGGGTAATGGGACAGATGATGACTGGTATCTCGAAACTGGGCAAGGCATGGGAACTACACTGCAGGTAGCTAACGAGAAATTGGCCTACACCCTGACAGACAAGGGGACCCTCCTTGCTTATAAAAGTGACTTGGATCTGGTAACGCTTGTAGCCAAAGGTGATATTATGCTCAATGTCTACATGGTGATGATATGCAGTAACGGAGTCAATCCAGAGTTGGCTAAAAATCTGGTAACCTTCCTCAGAGCTGATGACATCCAGGCTCGAATCCCTGGATTTGGCATGCCAGAATACGGAGAACCGCTATTCTACCACTATGATCCACAGATTTGCGGTTGATAATCTTGGCAGGGGCTATGCGACATGCCGGTGATGGCAGGAATAACGTATTGTAGGAAACGCGGTGTTGAGTTAAGGTCAGACTGTTAGTTCTGTCCTGGCAGCATGGACAAGATTACCCATATCGGTAAGTACAAAGCCCCTGCCAAGAAAGAGTATATTGGAGAAGTCGGGGAAAATTGACTGAAATATGGGACGGGCTTACCAGGGCCATAGAACTCCTAGTATCTCTGGATCCGGAGGTAATGGAGATAGCCGGGAGGTCCCTGATTATTGGAGGTACCTCCTGCCTTCTGGCCTCTCTAATCTGCCTACCACTGGCCAGTCTGATACACTTCAATAAATTCCGCGGAAAGCGGGCATTAATAAGTACTATCCAGACGCTGTTCGCTATGCCCACAGTCCTTATTGGCTTGTTTGTTCTTGTCTTATTCTCCCGAACCGGGCCACTTGGTCTTTTTGGTATGCTTTTTACACCCCCTGTAATGGTTATCGGCCAGATCTTGTTGATAAGTCCCTTGCTGCTTGGTTTCACCATTTCCGCGTTAAGCGGTGTAAGTCGGGAGATTGTGGATACCGCCACATCTCTTGGTGCCAGCAGTTTTCAGACTGTCTGGCTTGTGCTCAGAGAGGCAAGGTATGCTGTACTGGCCGCTGTGATCATGGGGTTTGCCAGAGCTATATCGGAAGTCGGGTGTGCTATGATGGTCGGTGGAAATATTAAGGGAGCCACCAGGGTCATGACAACTGCAATAGCTTTGGAGGCATCCAAAGGCGATATAGCGTTGGCAATAGCCCTGGGTATAATTCTTTTGTTCGTGGCACTTATTATCAACATTGCCTTGAACAGATTGCAGCAAAGGTAAATAATGGCTTTAATAGAAGTAGCGGAAGTAACCCACAAATATGATGGGAGACCGGTACTGCAGAATATCAACCTCAACGTTGATAGAGGAGATGTGCTGGCTTTAATCGGTCCCACCGGCGCCGGCAAAACAACTCTTTTGCGTATTGTGGACCTGCTGGAAGTCCCTGGCACGGGGGAAATTTATTTTGACGGCATACGCATCCCCCAATCGGGTAAACAGAGATTGGAGATACGTCGTCGGATATCATTCATACACCAGAAGCCTCAGGTATTTAATCTGAGTGTCTACGACAACGTTGCCTGTGGGTTGAGATGGAGGGGAGTGGAAAAGAACAGGATTGCCGGCAAAGTTGACCATACTCTGGAAATGGTGGGGTTAGAAGGATACAGAAATAGGAACGCCCGGACACTTTCCGGTGGGGAGGCGCAGAGAGTAGCTTTAGCCAGGTCCCTGGTGCTCGAACCGGAGGTTCTTTTGTTGGACGAGCCTACAGCCAACCTTGACCCTGTATCCACAACAAAAATTGAGCAGTTAATTTCACATATTGCCAGGCAACGTAACACTACCATGATAATGGCAACGCATGTTATGTCTCAAGGACAACAACTTGCTGATAGGATAGGGGTGCTCCTTGGGGGCAAACTTGTCCAAACAGGCAATGCCACCGACATATTCCATTCACCCCAAAACGAACAGGTGGCTCATCTTGTCGGAATGGAGAACATCTTAGAAGGCATAATAGCTACAAATGACGAAGGTATAGCTACCGTAAATATAGATAGCAATGCCATTCAGGCAGTTTCCAGCTATCCGGTCGGAAAGGAAGTATATGCTTGCATCAAGCCTGAAGATATCACTTTAGCTTTGTCCTGCACCCGAAGTTCCGCAAGGAATTCTTTTCGGGCCAAGATTACCCGGGTAACCTTTATTGGACCGCTAAGCCGTGTGGAAATAGATTGTGACCTTCGGTTAGTAGCTTTGGTCACCAAAATATCAGCAGAAGAATTAAATCTACAAGCAGGCATGGAAGTCTATGCTGCTTTCAAAGCTACCGCAGTGCATATTATGGAAAGGGAAATCGGCCAATGACTGAAGGCATTGATTCGTTCGGACGGGGGATAACCTATCTCCGGATTTCAGTTACCGACCGCTGCAACCTGCGCTGCATCTATTGCATGCCGCCCGAAGGTGTTCCGCAGATGTCCCATAGCGAGATTCTCTCCTACGAGGAGATTGGGACCATTGTCCAAGCAGCAGCACAGCTGGGCGTTAACAAGGTGAGGCTCACCGGGGGCGAGCCACTGGTCAGAGCTGAGTTGCCCAAACTCGTTGGCATGCTCTCTCAAATTGAAGAAATTAAAGATCTATCGTTGACAACGAATGGGACAATTCTCAAGAAATATGCTCTGGAACTTAAGCAGGCTGGTTTGTCCAGAGTTAACATAAGTCTGGATACGCTGAAAGCCGACAAATTTCGGCACATAACCCATTTTGGAGAATTAAAGGATGTCCTTGAGGGCATTGATGCAGCAAAGGAGGCCGGCTTCCATCCAGTCAAGATAAACACAGTGGTCGTGCGGGGGGTAAACGATGATGAGATACTGGATTTTGCCAGGATGACCTGTCAGGAAGGATGGCACGTCCGGTTCATCGAGCTTATGCCCTTCAAGGGCGTAGCAGCGTTTGTACCTTCCACTGAATTGCGACAACATATTAATTTACTTGGCAAGCTTGAATCTTCTATGCCCCTAGCTGGCAATGGGCCTGCTACATACTACCGCTTAGCTGGAGCCAAGGGCACCATAGGCTTCATCAGTCCCCTCACGGAAACTTTCTTTTGCTCCCAATGTAACCGCATGAGACTTACCCCAGATGGCAGGCTACGCCCCTGCCTCTTGGGAGAAAATGAAATTGACTTAAAAACACCGCTACGTAATGATGCCCCGATGGACAAATTGAAACGTCTGATTCTAAAGGCAGTTGCTTCCAAGCCGGAGCATCATCCTTTGATAGGAGACAATTTCAGGCTGGTAAAACGAAAAATGTCGCAGATTGGAGGTTGAGAATGGTGTCACGGAAAATTCACATGATAGATGTTAGTCACAAAAGAGAAACAGAACGCCGGGCGGTAGCCAAAGGCAAGGTGCAGATGAAGCCTGCTACTTTAGATCATATCCGTAAAGGAGAACTAGAAAAAGGAGATGTCTTAGCCGTAGCAAAAACAGCCGGAATCATGGCCGCCAAGGAAACTCACCGTCTCATACCTCTGTGTCACCCTCTCCAGCTCACCCACATTGCAGTTGAATTTCATCTACCCGACAATGGCAATTCTGTTGAGATTACCGCTAGCACTAAAGGATTAGGAAAAACAGGATTTGAAATGGAAGCGCTAGTAGCGGTTTCTGTTAGTGCTCTGACTATATATGATATGTGCAAAGCAGTTGACAAAAGTATGAACATTGGAGAGATACGCCTGGTGAGGAAGAGCGGAGGCAAGAGCGGACTCTTTCTAGCCGACTAACTCGTCCAACACCATTTTGACCGCTTCCGGAATGGCTTGCTCTACCTCGGGTGTGCACCCCTCGCTGAAGCTGGTAGTATCCTTGGCTTCTACAGCGAATATACTGATTTCCTGGGGCATGTTTAAGTTGAGCATCTTACCTAATTCCAAAGCAGTGACCAGGTTTATTTGATGAGGTGAGGAGATATGTTTGGCGAAGGAAAAATTTCCAGGCTTCATACGATATATCTGACCTGCTTTCCCTTCTTCAGTTTGAATAGCATCAATAATAATGACTTTGTCGTAGTCTATAATAGAATCTAGAAGGCTGAGGCCAGCTGCGCTTGTTTCAGATACAGTTACTTGAGGGTCGTTGAGTTTCGTTCCTACTTCCTGCGCTACCTTAATCCCCACACCATCATCAGATAAAATAGGATTCCCTATCCCTAGAACCAGGATTTTCATTCTGATTTGTGAAAACTTGTTATTAGATTCCCTGGCTCAGTTTCTTAACTTCGTTGCCTCGGTCATCGTAGATGGTCACTTCCAGAGGCAATTGGCCAGGCAAAGCATGTGTAGCACATGACAAGCAGGGATCATAGGGACGCCATGCCATCTCAATACGATTGAGCAAGCCCTCAGTTATTTTCACACCAGGTTTTATGAAGTCTTCCGCTGCTTTCTTAATTGACATGTACAAAGCGGCATAGTTATTGGTAGTGCCCACAATGAGGTTGCACTTCTCTATCACCCCTCTCTCATCAGTTATGTAATGATGGGTAAGGGTACCTCGCGGGGCTTCAACAATACCAATCCCTTCATCGGGCTTTGCCTTTGGTATGTTTCGAATGTCCGTGCTGGTTATCTCTGGATCTTGGACAAGCTCCACCATTCTTTCAGCAGCATAAAGAAGCTCGATCAGACGTGCCCAGTGGGTCGCCAGAGTAAAGTTAGCCGGCTTGCCCCCGAGAGTGGTGTACATCTTGTCGTATTCTTCCTGGGCCAGGGGTGTAGCCATACCATCGGCAGCATTGAGTCGGGACAAAGGCGTGGCCCGGTAAACTCCGCTATCGTTGCCGTCAACAAAACCCTTCCAGCCAACTTTCTTGAGATAGGGGAACTTGAGATAAGTCCAGGGCTCGACTCGTTCAGCGATGTGTTCCAGATATTCCCGCGGAGCATACTTGCATAACTCTTTGCCATCGGGGCCAACTACGCGTACTTTGCCATCATAGAAGTTGACCTTATTATTATCGTCAACTAAGCCCATGTTGTAGGACTTCTGTGTAAAGGTATCGCTCAGGATCATGTCCAGGTATTCCTTGTTCTTGAGAACAATGTCGTCGAAGACTTTGAGTGACAATTTGGCGAATTCCACGGACTGTTTAGCTATTTCCTCAATTTGTACCCTTTCTTCTTCATTTATAGCCCTGCTGACACCACCGGGTAATCCGAAGCATGGGTGTATGGGACGGCCACCAATTGTCTGAATAACCCAGTGATTTTGTTTACGGGTATTTATTACAGCGCCGCCCAGCTCTAATCCTACCTTCCCGATTACTCCCAGGATATTGCGCTCGGCAGGCGGTGCGTCTGGCCCCATAACGAAATCAGGAGCAGCCAGAATATAAAAATGAGTGGTATGATCAGTCACAAAGAAAGCGCTATAAAGGAGCTCACGCAGCTTCTTGGCAGCGCTGGTTGGTTCGACATGAAATAATTCATCTAAGGCCTTGGTTGATGCCATGTGATGGGCCTCAGGGCAAACTCCGCAGATACGTTGGGTTATCTGGGGCATGTCCTCAGCCGCGCGTCCTTCCGAGAATTTCTCAAATCCCCTGAGCTCGGGAACCTGGAAATAAACGTTGGCTACACTACCGTCGTCTTTGAGAAAAATGGTAATCTTGCCGTGGCCTTCAAGGCGGGTAATGGGATCAATCGTTATCCTTTTCATTTTATTCTTGCCCTCCTAAGCAGTGAATCCGGCAGACTATAGCGATAAAAAGTGCCCGCCGGGTCAGGAATATCATCAATTATCTTCTGGATTTCCTCGGGGTCGTTGGAATCAATAATAGAAGCAAGAGCACTTAAGAAATGAGCTCCCTGGTCAACCACGCCCTCCACCGGTCCGTAACAGCCAGTGCAGGGCATATTAGCTTGAGGACAGAGAGCACCACAGCCACCCCGAGTAGCTATGCCATAGCACAATAACCCTTGCTCAAGCAAGCATTTCTCCGGTTCGGGGATTATTTCGTATGGTCTATAGAACTTCTTGATTTTCTTTTCTTCTCTAGTACGGGTACACTCCTCGCAGAGGGCCTTCACCGAATGACTTATGACAGTTCCTTTCGGCGGCAACTTGCCCGTAATCAAAGCTTCAAGTGCAAGCCAGGTAGTCTTCTCTTCTGGGGGGCAACCGGGTACGAAATAATCGACATCCACAGTTTGGCCTAGAGTTTTAACCGTATCGTAGAACTCGGGAAGCTCAAGTTCACCCTCAGGTACCTTGACTTTCGTCTGAGGGAAGATTTTGTTGGGATTCTCAGTAGACGGCGTTTCAATGTAGACGCGGTCAAACGTTAGTTGTCGATTGTAGAAATTAGACAGCCCCGGTATACAGCCTTCGTAAGCACAAGAGCCGTAAGCTATCATTATCTTCGATTTGGCCCGTAAGAGTTTGGCCATGTGCTCATTCTCTTCATTGCGAATAGCCCCGTTGAAAAGACAGACATCCACACTCTTATCTGCCATCTTTTCCACGTCAGCATACTTGAAATCCATACCCACTGGCCAGAACACAATGTCGGCCACTTCAGCTAACTTCAGTATTTTTTCGTGTATAGCTAGAGTCGCAATCTCACATCCGCCACAGCCAGCCGCCCAATAAAGAGCTACCTTAAGTTTAGCCATGCTTTACCTCCTTAGAACTCTGCTTTAAATTACCTAATGAACTTGGCCCGAGGTTTCTTATGGTTTGAGTAAAACTATTAGTTACCTCAGCGAATTTCGCTGCTTCAGACGCAGAAACCCACTCCAGACGAACTCTCTCTTCTTCTATTCCAAGCTGCTTCATCATCTTCTTTAGCAGTGGTATGCGGCGCATTGTCTTGTAATTTCCTTCAATGTAGTGGCAGTCGCCGGGATGGCAACCAAGGACTAACACACCATCAGCACCGATACTGAGTGCCTTAATCACAAAGAGTGGATTTACCCTGCCGCTACACATTACTCTGATTACCCTTATATTGGGAGAGTACTGCATTCTGGAAGTGCCAGCCAGGTCAGCACCGGCATAGGAACACCAATTACAGCAAAAAGCTACTATTTTGGGTTCAAAGTTGTTCATCTATCTTCTAATTAAGCAAATAAAAAGGGTAGTCCTGATCCACCCTTACCTGCCAGTCTGATAACACAAGCCTGTAATAGTAGCACGCCTGTCCCCAAAAAACAACCCTTCAAATATTCATATCAGCTTTAATTTTTCAGCCAGGCATCCATATCAGTAGCTGCCCGTCGAGCTGCCCCCATAGCGCTTATTACCGTAGCAGCACCGGTAACTATATCCCCACCAGCCCAAACCTTGTCCTTCTTCGTTTTGCCAGTAGTCTCATCAGCCACAACCGTACCATACCTGGTCGTCTCTAAATCAGGAGTTGTTTTAGCAATAATGGGATTGGGACGGGTGCCCAAGGCAGGTATTACCATATCCACATCCAGAATAAACTCGCTCCCCGGCTTTACTATCGGACGTCGTCTGCCGCTATCGTCCGGTTCTCCAAGCTCCATCTCCACGCACTGCATAGCTTTCACCGAGCATTGGTCATCAGGTATTATTGCTGTAGGAAGCGTCAGTAGTTTAAAGATGACTCCTTCCTCCTTGGCATTTTCCCTTTCTTCCATTCTAGCTGGCATCTCAGCTTCGGTGCGCCGATAGACAATATAGACCTCCTCAGCACCAAGCCTCACTGCCCACCTAGCCCCATCCATAGCTACATTACCGGCGCCAACGACAGCAACTCTTTTACCAATCTTCACTGGCGTGTCGTATTCAGGAAAGAGGTATGCCTTCATTAAATTGAGCCGGACAAGAAACTCATTAGCCGAATAAACCATGTTCAAGTTCTCCCCCGGTATATTAAGAAACATAGGCGCCCCGGCGCCAATGCCCAAGAACAGGGCGTCATAACCATCTGACAACAATTCATCAACCGTCGCTCCCCTTCCGATCACCTGGTTGAGCTGAAGTTCAACACCGAGGACATTGACTAAATAGTCAACCTCAGCTTGGACAATGCCTTTAGGTAGTCTGAACTCCGGTATTCCATATGCAGTTACACCGCCAGGAAGATGTAGAGCCTCATACATGACGACATTATGTCCAGCTTTAGCTAAGTCAGCTGCACAGGTAAGCCCGGCAGGACCTGACCCAATGACAGCCACGCTTTTACCTGTACCCTTGGGTAAGCTAACCTTGCCGATACCCGATTCTTCCTGATTCTCCCGAGCCCAATCAGCCATAAACCTTTCCAGTCTACCTATAGCTACGGGATCACCCTTTTTGCCCAGGGCACAGGTTTGTTCACACTGTGTCTCCTGAGGGCAAACTCGCCCACAAATAGCAGGAAGGCTGTTAGTTGCATAAAGAATCTTAGCCGCCCCGGGTAAGTCGCCTTCGGCCATGGCTTCGATAAAACCCGGGATATCTATATTAACGGGGCAGTTAGGAACACAACCTGGCTTCTTGCATTGAATGCAGCGTTTAGCTTCTTCGACTGCTTGTTCGTATGTGTAGCCAGATGCCACTTCGTTAGGATTTTGCCTACGAATCTCTGGTGCTTGCTTATCCATAGGAACACGATTTAATTTCAGTTTCTCAGCCATGATTCTTTACCTCCTGCACATAGATGAGGAAAAACCTTTTCGCTGGTCCTCATCAAGAAGAGCCGAGAGTCTCTCTTCGTGGGAATAGACTCTCTTTCGTGATTCAAGCAAATCCCAGTCCACTAAGTGTCCGTCAAATTCCGGGCCATCGCAACACGCGAATTTCGTCTCACCGCCCACAGAGACTCGGCAGCAACCACACATTCCAGTTCCGTCAAGCATGATAGGGGCCAGGGACACTATAGTCTTAATACCATAAGTTTTCGTTAGTTCGCTTATTGTTCTCAAAGTAACGGTCGCAACACTCATAGCAATCACGCGATCAACCTTCTCTTTCTCAAAGATCGTCCGGAGGAAGTCCAGTCCTTTATAGCCTTCAGAGCCGTCATCTGTCGAAATATGAAAATCATCACTCAGGGCTTGTATTTCATTCTTGAGAATGAGTAGGTCCTTGTTTCTGGCCCCAATCGCGGCGATTACTCTGTTACCTGCCTCTTTTAAGGCAGCTATCTCGTAGGAAATCGGGCCAACCATTACTCCCCCCCCCAAGCACAGAACGGTACCAAATTTCTTTATCTCCGCTGCATTCCCAAGCGGGCCAGCTACGTTGTCGATCACCTCTCCTTTGTTCAAAGCCCCGAGCTTCTGGGAGCTCCTCCCTACTTCATTAACGATCAGCTTCACCGTACCTTTGTCCCGATTGGTGCCGCTGATAGTTATGGGAAATCTTTCGCCTTTCGTGCCCATCTGCACAACCACGAACTGTCCCGGCTTTGTCTTACGGGCAATATCTTGGTTCACGAACTCGATAAACTTTATCTTGGGAGCTAGTTCCTTTTTTACTATTATTTCATTCATGTTTAGCTTCCTGTCCTCCCTTCAAGGCTAGGATCTCATTGGTAAAAGAGTCAACTTCGTGTTTGAAGTCGCCCAAATTCTTGGGCGAGGTCTTGTGTATCCTAAATCTGTTTTCAAGTCCCATCATCCTCAAACTAGTCCGGAGTACTTTCATGTTGTTCTCAGTTGCCAGCCTTGATTCTTTGGACCTGCAATCGTCATCAGAACAAGCAACAACAAGCACGCCGTCAAAACCGTAGAGAAGTGCCTGAAAGACATTTATCGGGTCAAGCTTACTGAAACAAGGTATTTCGAGGATTGCCGTGTTAGGTTTGTCGACGCCGCTGTGGTTCTGGTCAAGACTGGCAAATTCCGCCCACTGGCAACAAAGAACCAGTATCGCTGGTG
>JAZFXR010000034.1:0-4499 GCA_036448835.1 Dehalococcoidia bacterium
AATAAGCCAGTTGACCGCCGTTCTATTTGTAGTCAGTTTTGGTTGTCCGATATCCCGGAATTCGCAGCAATCTGGAAAGAGAGCTGATTTCTTAGCCTGCGTAGTTGAGCTGGGTACATTGATTGATTAGGATTATGGGTGTAAAATAGACACTGTTAAGGAGGCATGGCATGATAGAGATGACGATTGACAGCATCCGGGTTAGCTTGATGAATTATCAGCGGGTGGTGATTTTGAAGGAGAAGGGGACTAATCGTTATCTACCTATTTGGATTGGTCCTGCTGAAGCAGATGCTATTGCCGTGAAGCTGCAAAATGTCGAGCTATCTCGCCCCTTGACTCACGATTTGTTGCAATCTGTAATCTCTACCCTGGGAGCCTCGGTTCAGTATATCGTGGTATGTGGACTTAAGGAAGATACTTTCTATGCTAGACTTGCTCTCAGCGTTGATGGTGATCAATTGGATATTGATTCTCGACCGAGCGATGCTTTGGCCTTAGCTGTAAGAGTTGGGGCGCCTATATATGCCGAAGAATCGGTGCTTGAAAAAGCTGGCATTATGCTTGATGAGGAAACAGGTAAAGCTGTTCCCGAAGGCAAAGTTGATGAACAAGAACTGCAAGGGCTATCAGCATATAAGGATTTCATAAATACGCTTGACCTAGAAGATTTTAAGAAACGCCAATCCTGAAAACATCAGGATAATCGGGCCCTTTTACAGCTTCCGGACAAAGTTTCCTGCTTAAAATACTGACCTTTAGGACTATCCCTTCACCTTGCCGGCCAAGACCTGCAAGGCAATAATATATCCCTTCCAGCCCGAGCCAATTATCCGCTCTTCAGCTATGGGGGCAATTACGGATTTAGCGCGCCACTCCTCACGGTGGTAAATATCTGATAAATGGACTTCAATCACCGGTAATTTGCTATCAATCAATGCGTCGAGCAGGGAAAATCCATAGTGGGTAAGAGCACCAGGGTTAATTATAATGCCCTGGGCGGAATCCGTTTGCTCTTGAAGAAAATCTATGAGCGCCCCCTCATGATTAGATTGAAATGTTACCACTTCAACATTTAAGGCCTGGGCTTCTTTCTTAAGTAGAGCATTAATTTCATCCAGTGTCTTTTCTCCGTAAATTGACTTATCTCTTTTGCCCAGTATATTCAAATTTGGTCCATGGATAACTAGAATTTTCATAAAGCTACCCCCTCTTGTTGTTCCTCCTGTCCGGCTAGTTTTACTTTGTATTGACAAGCCACGCATTTAGCCCAATCCCCTCTGTATTGCACTAGAAGATTGCTACAGTTAGGACAAGGTTGAGCTATAGGCTTGCGATTTATGGCAAATTTACATTCGGGGAAGTTGCTACACGCGTAGAATACCTTCTTCTTCTTACTGATTTTTCTGACGAGGTCCCCTCTACACTTGGGGCAAGAAACCCCGATTTTAACTGCATAGGGCCTGGTTGTCTTACAGTCCGGATAACCACTACAGGCGAGAAACTTGCCGAACCGCCCGACCTTTATGACCATGGGTCGACTGCAATTGGGGCATGTCTCCTCGCTCGTCTGTGTCAGGTCAAGTTTTTCTAAATTTGCCCAGGCTTTGTCCAACGTATCTTGGAAGGGGGGATAGAATTCCTGCAAAGCAGCTGTCCATTCATAGTTACCCTTTGCTATTTCATCCAGCTGTTCTTCCATTTGAGCTGTGAAACCGGGGTCAACGATTTTAGGGAAATGCTCAGTCAAAATTCTGCTGACAATGATCCCTAATTCAGTAGGCTGGAACTTCCCGCTGGCTTTGTTAACGTAATCTCTTTCTTGAATGGTGGACAGAGTAGGAGCATAGGTACTTGGGCGTCCGATTCCTTTCTGCTCAAGTGTTCTGATCAGTGTAGCCTCTGTGTAGCGGGGTGGTGGCTGGGTAAAACACTGTTCAGGGAATGTTCCCATGTAAACTAATTTATCTCCAATTCTCAGTTCGGGCAATGAAGCAGGGCTTTCCCCTCGCTCATCTTCATCCCGGCTTTCGGTATAAACAACCATAAAACCAGAGAATTTAACTACAGAGCTACTTGCTTTGAATAGATATCCTCGGTGTTGTTTTTCACTGCCAGCATTGCTTGCCTTTATCTCGACATTGGTTGTGTCGTACAAAGCCGCGGACATTTGGCTGGCGACCATGCGCCGCCAAATAAGCTCGTAGAGCTTCAACTGTACTGGATTAAGGAATGGTTTGAGTTGCACTGGTTGGCGGTAAATCTCGGTGGGTCTAATTGCCTCATGAGCTTCCTGGGCCCACTTTGCTTTCTTGGCAAAACTACGCGGCTTCGGGGGGAGGAATTGGGTTCCGTATTTCTTGCCAATGAACTCCCTCGCCTCGCTTATGGCAGAAGCAGCAACGTGCGTAGAATCGGTGCGCATATACGTGATAAGTCCCACTGAGCCTTCCTTACCCAGAGGCAAGCCTTCGTAAAGCTGCTGGGCAATAGCCATAGTTCGCCTGGCGCTGAAGTGTAGTTTCTGCCAAGCCTCTTGCTGCAGGGTGCTGGTTATAAAAGGTGGGGCCGGCTGACGAGTTAACTGTTTAGCCACTACTGCCTTAACTTTATATTCTGTATTTTCTAAGTCAGCGGTAACCCTGTCTGCTTCATCTTCATTGCCAATGTCCAGCTTGGTGCCGTCTGCCACGGCGAAAAGCCTGGCTTTAAAACTCGCTTCTTTTTCTTCCGAACGGGCTAGCTCAACTTCAATGATCCAGTACTCCCGGGGAATAAAGTCTTGAATCTCCTGCTCGCGATCAACAATCATCCTCACGGCTACAGATTGAACCCTACCTGCGGAAAGTCCCCTCTGTACCTTTCTCCAAAGGAGCGGACTCAGCTTGTAGCCAACAAGTCTATCGAGGATACGTCGGGCTTGCTGGGCATTCACCAGGTTCATATCAATAGAGCGGGGGTTTTGGAATGCTTCTTTGACGGCCTCCTTGGTTATTTCATGAAAGACTACGCGCTGCATGGGTGTGTCATCCTTGTCCAGCTTGGTCGCCTGTACTAAGTGCCAGGAGATTGCCTCTCCCTCGCGGTCAGGGTCAGTAGCCAAATAGATGGAGCTAGCCTGACTAGCCGCCTTTTTGATTTCGCCAATCACCTTTTTCTTCCCCGCTGGAACGACATACTTGGGGATAAAGCCCTTTCCTATGTCTACGCCGAGGCTGGCTCTTGGCAAATCGCGCACATGCCCCAGAGATGCTTTGACACTATAGCTACGTCCTAGAATCTTGTTTAGCGTCCTTGCCTTGGCCGGAGATTCGACGATAACTAGTTTATTTGCCATTATCTACCCTATCTTAACTTAATCCCAAGAAATTACCAGGGCTTTCTGGGGGTCGCAATGAATTCACCATTTAATTGAGTCCCTATGAGAATAGCAAGATTTTTGAGGAACGTCTAATTCCTTCGAGCCAGTACGTAATTCATGTTTCCCACTTGCCTGACTATCCCCTTTAGTTCTAGCATCGCCAAAGTGCTGCTAACTTCCTGCATGGTCAAACCGCTGCGGCGGCAAATTTCATTTATGTGACTGGGCTCGGAGGCTAGTTGCTTTAGTATAGCGGATTCAAATTCGTTAGCAGGGGAAAATTCCTTAATCTCTGCTTGCTGAACTACAATTGTTAGGTTTAGTTCCTGGAGGATATCAGTGTAATTGCGAACCAACTTGGCTCCTTCTTGAATAAGACGGTTAGTTCCCTGGCTGGTCGGCGCGAGAATGCTGCCTGGGATAGCGAAGACCTCTCGATTCTGTTCAACCGCCTGATGGGCTGTAATCGTGGCTCCACTCCTTTCTCCAGCTTCCACCACTAACACACCCAGGCTCAAGCCACTCATAATTCGATTGCGGAGTGGGAAGTTCTCAGCTCTGGGCTTGACGCCCAAAGGATATTCACTGACCAGAGCGCCGTGTTCCATAATGGCTTGAGCCAGTTTGGCATTTTCTCCGGGATAAACTATATCCAGACCGGAGCCGAACACGGCTATGGTTTTACCCCCGGCATCCAAAGCAGTCCGATGAGCCACAGAGTCAATTCCTCGGGCTAATCCGCTGACGATGGTAATTTTACTTCGGGCCAGGTCGGCCACAATCTCCTCAGTTACCTGTCTCCCATAGGTGGTGGGACGACGGGTACCAACTATGGCCAGGCAGGGCTCATCCTCGGCTGGAAGGTTGCCCCTTACATAAAGCACCGGGGGGTAATCATAAATTTGTTTTAATCTGGCAGGATAAAGAGAGTCTTCATAGATAAGCGGCTTTACTCTGTAGCGTTCCAGTTTTTCTATCTCGTCGTCAGGGGAAATTGTCGAGCGTAGGGATATAAGCGCATCCGTGCTTCTAGAATCAAGTCCTGCTTGTTTTAGCTTACCTTCGGGAGCTTTCCAGGCGTCCTGTAAACTGCCAAAGTGCTCTTTTAGCTGAGAAATCCGTACCCGACCGACCCCGG
>JAZFXR010000035.1:0-19671 GCA_036448835.1 Dehalococcoidia bacterium
ATGCCATCAACTGGCCCATTGATATTGGTGGCCAACCATGTCCATATCCTCGATCCAATTTTCCTCGTATTTAGCCTTCCGCGATGGATTGTGTTCGTGGCAAAGGAGGAACTCTTTCGTTCTCTCTTCTTGAGGTTCTGGCTCCGCTGGGCTGGCTCGTTACCCCTACAACGCGATGGCAAAGTGGTAGAAAAACTGAGGATACTTGAGAGCGCCAGAAAGGTATTGGATAAAGGACTAATACTGGGAATGTTCCCAGAAGGGGGTAGGAGTCACGACGGCAAACTCAGAAAAGGTAAACCGGGCTCCGCAGTTATAGCCTCAAAAACAGATGTCCCTCTTCTTCCGGTGGGCATCTCCGGAACAGACAGAATTCGTGGCATAAGCTGGTTATGGAAACGCCCTCATATAGTCGTTAAGGTTGGTAAACCATTCAAGCTGCCTCCAACCAACAATAAGATGACTAAATCGCAGAGGCAATTACTGACCACGCAACTGATGGGGGAAATATCCGCTCTCTTGCCATCCGAATATCGAGGGGTTTATGAAAAACGTGAGGATTCAGAAAGCTGATAAGCTGGGCTTATGCTTTGGCGTTAGACGGGCTATCACGCTGCTGAAGGAAGCAGCTCGCGAATATGGAGAAATAGAAACACTGGGACCACTCGCACACAATCGCCTGCTGGTGGAAACACTGGCCAACCTGGGAATAAAACCAATAACCCATCTGGATCAGGCCGGGGGTAGAATCCTGGCTATTACAACTCATGGTGTAAGCCCATCGGTATTAGCTGAGATCAAGGCCCGTCACATCCGTATCATTGACACTACCTGTCCCATAGTTCGCAAAGCTCAAGACGCAGCAAAGGAATTAGCCGAGGCTGGTTTTGACGTCTTCATATTTGGAGACGCAATGCATTCCGAGGTCAAAGGACTACTTGGTTGGGCAGGAGACAAAGGCATAGCCGCCCTCGACATAAACGAAACATATAAGTCAGGAAAATCACCATCACGCCTAGGCATTGTCTCCCAGACAACCCAAACACAATCGGACTTTATCAATTTTGCCAAGCAGCTTATGGATATGTTCGGACCTAAGATTGATGAAATACGCCTCGTTAATACTTTATGTAAAGTAACACAGGGCCACCAAGAAGCTGCCCTCAGATTAGCTCGGAAGAGTCAAGTTATGATAGTGATAGGTGGAGCGAATAGTGCCAATACCACACACCTTGTTGGAATATGTTTTCCCTTAGTTGAAACCCACTTAGTAGAAACAGCAGATGAAGTCGACACTTCTTGGTTCGTGGGTAAGGATCATATTGGCATTACCGCTGGAGCTTCCACGCCAGACGAAGCTGTAGAAGAATTGATGGACAGGCTCAGGTCTTTATAATCTTCAGCCAAGCCTAGCATCCATCTGCCTGCCACCAATAAGGTGAAGGTGAAGGTGAGGCACCACTTGCCCACCTTCAGGGCCACAATTTATAACCAGGCGATAACCTTTCTTGGCTATCCCCTCTTTCTCAGCCAGATTCTTAGCTATGATTATTAGATGCCCGGCAAGTTCTTGTTGCTCATTGGCGAGTTCAGCCGCAGATGTAATATGCGTCTTAGGTATAATAAGCACGTGTGTAGGTGCTTTAGGTAATATGTCCCTGAAGGCTAGAAAATCCTCATCTTGATAGACTATGTCACCGGGCACCTCACCAGCAACAATTCTACAAAAAATACATTCCTCGGTCATAATCTAACTCTTTTTAAGATACTACACCTTTCTGTCTTAGACTCTTAATCTCTTCCCGCTCATAGCCCAGCTCATCTAATATTTCATCGGTGTGTTCCCCGGGAAGTGGCGCCAGACTTCTCACTTTGCCCGGTGTGTTTGAGAACTTAGGAGCTATGCCAACCTGTTTTATCTTGCCCAAGGTAGGGTGGTCCATCTCTATTACCATTTGGCGATGAAGTACCTGTGGGTCATTAAAAACTTCGTCCGGTGTGTAAACCTTGCCAACAGGGACATCATTACGAATCAACAATTCAAACCATTCGTCTCTTGTCTTAGTTAGAAAAATTTGCTTCAAAGAAGAACGGATTTCATCCCATTTCTCATTCTCTGGCTTATGAAACGTGTGTTCCAGAGCAAAGTGATAGGGGATATATTCTTCCTTTCCTATAAATCGGCATAAGTTCTCCCAAAAATGCTGCTCAAGACAGCCAATGGTAATATGCTTACCGTCCTTGGTTTCATACACTCCATAATAGGGATAGGCACCATGGAGCCACGATTCACCCCTCTTCAACATTGACCCGTTAAAAAAGTAACCACAATTGAACCATGTCATAAGGGATACTGCTCCGTCCATGTAAGCCATGTCTATATATTGCCCTTCACCCGTCTTGTTTCTAGCCACCAAGGCTATCGAAATGCCGAAGGCTCCATACAGGGCAGCCCCTGCAAAATCAGCAACTAGATTTAAGGGGATAGACGGAGGTCCTTCACTGGACCCAATTAAGTCCAAGATGCCCGCCATAGATATATAGTTGATATCATGCCCGGGAAAGGCCTGGTAAGGCCCGTCCTGGCCATAGCCACTAAGCGAACAGTATATGATTTTAGGATTTAGTTTATCTATAGTCTTGTAATCTATACCCAAGCGTTTGGCCACTCCGGGTCTAAAACCTTCGACAATAACATCTGCATGCCGGGAAAGGCGATAAAACACTTCTCGTCCTGCCTCCGACTTTAGGTTAAGCACGATGCTCCTCTTATTGCGATCAGGGGCATAATAAGCCACTTGCTTTCGGTTTTCTTCCTCCTGAAGCGATTTCGCTGAACCCATAAATTTGGCTATTTCTGGTGCCTCAATTTTAAGCACCTCAGCACCTAAATCTCCCAGTAGCATGGTGCAAAATGCACCTGGAACCAACCTCGATAAATCTAAAATTCTCACACCTTCCAAAGCTAACATATTTCCCCCAGATTGATTAATTGCCCATTATAAGCTATTTAGGCAATCCTTTGCATTTCTAACCCAAATATGGTAAACTGGAGGAAAATAGTTGAACTAAAGGTGGGTGAACCCCACCTTCTTTATTAAATAAAATACGAGAAATTCAATAGGAATAAGAAGATGAAAACAGAGCTCAGGACAGCGATTACTCAGCTTTCGGCTGAGAGAAACTTGCCCAAAGAAGTAGTCTTGGCTGCCTTGGAATCGGCACTCGCCTCTGCATATAAAAAAAGCATGTCTGCTCTGGAACAGGATGTTCTAGTAAAAGTTGACCCTGATATCGGCGAAATAAATTTCTACCTTCAAAAAGTGGTCATTGACTCAGTTACCAATCCAGATCATGAAATCTCCCTTGAAGAAGCTAGAAAACTGCGAGCTACAGCACAACTAGGTGACGCGATCAATATAGAATGCACACCCGACAATATTGGCCGTATCGCTGTTCAGGCAGCAAAGCAAGTCGTCCTACAGCGATTGCGAGAAGCAGAACACCGTATTGTTTATGAAGAGTTTACCGATAGAGAGGGAAATGTTGTTACTGGAATAATTCAATTCATCGAACCTAAACGAATTTACGTTAGGCTGAACAGAATAGAAGCCATACTTCCTCCGAATGAACAAGTTCATAATGAACATTATTATCGAGGGCAGCGACTTAAACTCTATATTCTTGAGATGATTCAGAGAGACAAAGAACCCCTAATAATAGTCTCTCGATCCCATCCCAACTTGATACGTGGCCTCTTCGAGCTGGAAATCCCTGAAATTCACAACGGCGTTGTGCAACTAAAGGCCATAGCTCGGGAGGCTGGACATCGAACGAAAGTGGCAGTGGCAACTACTCAGGAAAATGTTGACCCAGTAGGATGCTGTCTTGGCCCTAGGGGCATAAGGCTCCAAAGTATCATTAATGCGTTAAATCGCGAAAAAATAGATGTAATCCAGTGGCATACCGACCCTGGAATATTCATCTCTAATGCCCTTAACCCAGCTCAAGTGGCAAGCATCAGAATCGACGAGGAAAGAAACACATGTACTGTGATCGTCCCTGACAAGCAACTCTCTCTAGCTATAGGCAAAGAAGGACAGAATGCCAGGCTAGCAGCGAAACTCACAGGCTGGCGGATCGATATCAAGAGCGTCTCTGCTGTTGAGTCAGAAAAAGCCGTCATAGAAGAGCCAGAAATAGCAGCAGAAGTTATTCTCCCGGAAGTTCAGGAAGGCGAGTCACCTGAGGCAGAACCAACTGAGGACATTGGGGTGGGAGAGATAGTTGAATTTTCAGGCTTCCCCGAAGCCCCGCCTGAGAAGCCCGAAGAAAAACACATTCGCTTTGCTGAAGATATATTAAAGGGGGCAGTAAAAGCGAAAAAGCCGGACAAGACACAAGGCGGACCTAAAGGCAAACGAAAAGGAAAGGTGATAAAGTATAAAGAACAGGATGAGAGCTCTATAGATGACGAAGTCGAATAGTAAATATCCGCCTCAGCGTACTTGCATAGCCTGTCGACAGGTTAAGGAAAAGAAAGCCCTAATTCGCCTAGTGTGTGCTGAGAACGGATTTGCTGAGGTAGATGTATTTGGGAAGAAGCCGGGCAGGGGTGCTTATTTATGCTCTAATAAAGTTTGTTGGGAATTGGCTCTTAAGAAACATCGTTTGGAATACGCCCTGCGAACAAAACTTAATGAGGGCAATCGGCAAACCTTAATTGAGTACAGTCATAGCTTGTTGGAGGAATGTTAAATTTGGATGATAACAAACCGAAGTTGAAGAAAGACCTACCACAAGTTGAAATTCCACATTCCATAACTGTGCGTCAGCTGGCTGACGTACTAAAAGTAGAACCTGCAAGAATAATTAAACAACTCATGCGTAAAGGCATAATGGCCAATATTAACCAGAGCATCGACTTCGAAACTGCAAGCACAACAGCTTCAGACTTAGGCTATGTTGCTAAAACAATAAAAGAATCTAGAACTTCGCCTTCCCGAAAGGGCAAGGGGAAAGGGAAACTATCAGTTCGACCTCCAGTTGTTACTGTTATGGGACATGTTGACCACGGCAAAACTACTCTCCTGGATGTTATCAGAAAGACTAATGTAACTGCTCGCGAGGCAGGAGCAATTACTCAACATATTGGCGCCTATCAAGCGTTAGTTGATGGGCGCGACATTACATTTTTGGATACACCGGGACATGAGGCTTTCACTGTCATGAGAGGCCAAGGAGCACAAGCAACCGATATTGTAATTTTAGTGGTTGCTGCTGATGATGGTGTCATGCCTCAGACTGTGGAAGCTATAGACCACGCAAAAGCTGCCAAAGTCCCCATAGTGGTGGCCATAAATAAAACTGATAAACCTGATGCTAATCCTGAACGTATAAAACAGCAGCTTACCGATCTAGGTTTAGTTGTTGAGGAGTGGGGTGGCGATACTGTCTGTGTACCTATATCAGCCAAGCAAGCACAAGGAATATCGGATTTATTGGAAAACTTGTTTCTAGTTGCTGATATATTAGAACTAAAAGCTGATCCCGATAGCCCAGCAGAAGGGGTAATCATTGAGGCTAAGTTAGACAAAACTAAAGGTCCCTTAGCTACCTTCCTTGTCCAGAAGGGCACCCTTAGACCGGGCGATGTTGTGGTAGCTGGTCGTACTTGGGGTAAAATAAAAGCGATGTTTGATGATAAAGGAAAGCAGGTTCACAAAGCTGAACCATCCATTCCAGCTGAAGTCCTAGGCTTAAATGAGGTAGCAAAATCAGGAGACCTTTTCATTGTGCTTCCTGATGAACATGAAGCGCGAAACATTGTTGAAAAGCAAAAATCCTCTAGGCCACATACTGCTCTCAGTTTAAGTGCTCTTTCCAGCCAAATAAGTGACGGGCAGTTAAAAGAACTAAACATAGTTTTGAAGACAGATGTCGAGGGTAGTATTGAGCCTATAAAAAGTTCCATAGAAAAGCTCGGCACAGAGAAGGCAAAGGCTAGAGTTATTCATGCTGCTAGCGGGAGTATCACGGAAGGTGATATCCTTTTAGCCTCAACCTCAAAAGGCATCATCATCGGTTTTAACACGCTTCCCTCACCTGGAGCAACACAGCTAGCCAACACAGAAGGAGTGGGCATCCAACGATACGATGTGATCTACAAGCTAATAGAAGATGTGGACAAGACATTGAAGGGAATGCTTGAGCCAACTTATGCCGAAGTCCTCAGTGGGCGCGCCGAAGTAAGGGCCGTCTTCCCAAGCAGTAAGCTTGGGAAAATAGCCGGAGTTTATGTTACGGAGGGAAAGGTATGGAGGGACGCCCAAGTTAAAATACTACACCAAAATAAGGTTATTAGCGACGCTCGGGTCTCCAGTTTAAAGCGTTTCAAAGAGGATGTCACTGAAGTCTCTGCTGGTCTCGAATGTGGTTTGGGTGTAGAAGGGAGTGTAGATTTTCAGATTGGCGATATTATTGAATTTTACCGAAAGGAAAGAATCGGGTGATTACATTTACTGGATAGGAGATACAAATGAGCAGGCGAAGTGAGAGAACCAGTAAATTAATACAGCGGGAAATCAGCGGACTGCTTGAGCGTGAAGTTAATGACCCCAGACTGAGCAAGCTTATCTCAGTAACAGAAGTCGCACTATCACCGGATATGAAGTATGCCAAGATATTTGTTAGCACGTTGGGCGATGAAAGGAACAATAAAGAAGAAATGCTGGCGGGGTTCAATAACGCTTCAGGATTCTTACGCAGGGAACTCGCCTCGCACTTAAAATTGAGATATGCACCGCAACTCAGTTTTCATTACGATGATTCCATTGAGCGAGGAGCAAGGTTGCTCAAATTAATGGGGGACCTAACTACTACTGAGTAGCTTTTTCAACTTTCACTGAGACCGTCTCGAAGGTATTGACATTAGTATCTATAAATATGTATAAAAGGGAGATTGAGAACCTTCCAGAGCGTAATCCATACTAACAAGAAACTAGCGATTCATGGAATCTGTCCTATGTGCGGAACAAAGGTATTTAGAATGGGTGAAGCCTAATTTCCATAGTAAGTTCTCTACATTCATAAAACGGAGGTGAGAATGGGAGCAATAAATGTAGCCATCATAGGTGTTGGTAATTGTGCCTCTTCCCTAGTGCAAGGCATTCACTACTACAAGGATGCCAAGGAAGATGAATTTGTCCCTGGTCTAATGCATGTCAACCTGGGGGGGTATCATATATCGGATATCAACTTCGTGGCCGCATTTGATATTGACAAAAACAAAGTAGGCAAGGATTTAGCTCAGGCCATTTTCATCAAACCAAACAACACAATTGAATTTTGTGATGTACCCAAGACAGGGATTCGAGTCGAGCGGGGTATGACCCACGATGGATTAGGTAAGTATCTCTCTCAAATTATCACCAAGGCACCGGGCCCCACTGCCAATATTGTAGATATACTCAATAAAACCGAAACTGACGTGGTAATTAATTATCTGCCTGTAGGAAGCGAGGAGGCAACTAAGTGGTATGTAGAACAAGTACTAACTGCTGGCTGTGGCTTCATCAATTGTATACCGGTTTTTATTGCACGTGAGCCTTATTGGCAAAATCGATTTGCCCAGCACGAGCTGCCCCTCATTGGCGATGATATTAAGTCCCAGGTTGGTGCCACTATCACGCATCGGCTGTTAACTAGACTTTTCCGGGATCGCGGGGTCAAGTTAGAGCGAACTTACCAATTGAATTTTGGTGGAAATACTGATTTCTATAATATGCTAGAACGAGAGCGCTTGGAATCTAAGAAGATTTCCAAGACCAATGCCGTTACTTCACAGTTAGACTATGTCATCGACCCTGATAACATCTACATCGGCCCCAGTGACCACGTACCCTGGCTAGCTGATCGCAAATTTTGCTATCTAAGAATGGAAGGACGCACCTTCGGTGATGTGCCTCTGAATATAGAGCTGAAGATGGAAGTATGGGACAGTCCTAATTCCGCTGGGGTGGTCATTGATGCCATAAGATGCTGTAAACTAGCCATGGACCGTGGCTTAAGCGGGACCATAGTCGGGCCTTCATCTTATTTTATGAAATCTCCGCCGCTTCAGTATTCTGATGATGAGGCCCGTATAAGAACTGAAACATTTATCGCTGGACAAGAGCAACAGGGTCCCATTTCCTTGCCTGAGTTGGACTCAGTCAACGTCGAAGTATAAGTCATTCTCGTGGCAAAGATACTAGCTTCAAACAACGTGGGCTAAGAGCCAAAAGCAAAATTTTCAGTTCGACAGGGGCTAGAGGTAACAAGTTGTTCGAAGTTTCCCTCTCCACCATGTGGGCTAAAGGCAGATTTAGCAACATGGCAGGATTTGTTGCCAAAGCTAAAGAATTCGGCTTTACCCATATAGAAGCAAACGCCTCAGTTTCTCCACAAATGCTCAGTGAGCTTCTCAAGACCAAAGTTTCTATTTCAAGTATCCATTCTCCTTGTCCAGCGACATCGTCGTCCAGAGGAACTCCCATAAGTAGCCTTTCCTTGAGTTCTCTGAACGAGAGCGATCGAATGGAAGCTGTTAGCTTTACCAAGCGAACGATAGATCTTGCGTCAAGTGTGAAAGCTAGGGCTATTATTCTCCATATGGGTGAAGTGCCAGTTGACCTGAGTTTACAAGATAGGCTGTATGAGCTTCACGAAGGAGGCTATGCTCAAAGCAAAGAATATAACCAGGTTAAGGAAGAGCTAATTTACCAACGCAATTTCCAAGCTCTTCATTACCTTGATATAGCGAAAAAAAGTCTTCAGGATATTAGTGAATATAGCCAGCAAAAGGGTATAATTTTAGGGCTTGAGACCAGGTTCCATTTTCACGAGATACCAAACATAAACGAAATGGCAGAGCTACTCGGCAACGTATCAGGAAATCTAGTGGGTTACTGGCATGACGTAGGGCATGCTGAAGTGCAACAGCAGCTTGGATTTGGCCTGCATGAAGAATGGCTTTCACGGTTCAGAGACAGGATGGTCGGCATCCACTTGCATGACGTTCTTGGCATTTCCGATCACCATGCCCCAGGGAAGGGAGCCATAAACTGGGAAATGTTGGTCAAATATCTGCCTCCGAAAATAGTAAAGGTTTGCGAAATCGGCGAATGGAATAACGAAGAGCAAATACAAGGAGTAGTCGAATTTCTTCAGAATGGGGGGGTGCTAAACTAGCTGGAAGAACTGAATGAATTTAATAGACATTCGACGTAATTTAGCCTATCGTATTACAGGTCCTGTAGTCAGGATTCTGAGTAAAATCGGGATAACGCCCAATGCTCTTACCTTTATCAACCTGGCCCTGAATATAATCGCCGCTTATGTTATCGCTGCCGGGTATTTCCTCCTTGGAGGGGTTTTAGTCCTGGTTGCAGGTTTATTTGACCTCCTTGACGGAGCTCTAGCTCGTTTCAATAAGCAAACTACAAGGTTTGGAGCTATCCTGGATTCAGTAGTTGACCGCATTTCTGAGGCAGCGATACTCTGTGGTCTCCTGATTTGGTATATACCACAAGAGGGAGTCGGTCTGGAAATCGTACTTATTTTTGTAGTTTTAATTGGTTCCTTCCTGATCAGCTATATAAGAGCTAGAGCAGAGGGACTCGGCTGGCAGTGTCAGGTCGGCTTGTTTACTAGGGCAGAACGGGTTATAGTATTAGCAATAGGTCTGCTGGCAAATCAGATTTTTATTGCTTTATGTGTACTGGTGGTCTTTGTCTTTATCACTGTAGTTCAGAGGTTAGTTTACCTAAGTAAGCAAGGAAATATTGAAGGTAATTAAGTGGCTGTTGTAGTTATTGTTGGGGGACAGTGGGGTGACGAAGGTAAGGGAAGAATAATCGATCTGTTAGCTGAGAAGGCTAAGATAGTAACTCGTTTCTCTGGAGGAGATAATGCTGGCCATACTGTGGTCAACCCTTATGGCGAGTTTCAGTTGCATCTTGTCCCTTCAGGTATCTTCTACCCCCAGGTAACATGCATTATCGGCAATAATGTGGCTATCAACCCAGCAGTACTTCTTGAAGAAATAGACAACCTGCACAATCATGGTGTCGATACGAGTCGCCTTGTCATTAGTGACCGTGCTCACCTAATCATGCCTTATCATATCCTTCTCGACGAACTCGAAGAAAAAAGGCGCGGTAGGGGAGCAATTGGTACCACCCTCAGGGGAATCGGTCCTGTCTTTGCTGATAAAGTAGCTCGCCTGGGAATTCGTGCCGGGGATTTACTAGATAAGGATACATTTCGTAGCCGCTTGAGCGCCGCGCTTGAGTTTAAGAATACTATCCTGACCAAAGTGTACCAAGTTTCGCCTCTATCACTGGAGGATGTCTATCAGCAATACTGCCACTACGGGGACCAGCTAACTCCTCTTATCCGGGAAACTGGCTCTATAATTCGCGAAGCGGCGACAAAAGGAGAGCTTGTGTTACTGGAAGGTGCCCAGGGAGCTTTACTTGATCCTGACTTTGGCACCTACCCCTATGTGACCTCTTCTTCACCATTGGCTACAGCCGGCTGTATTGGATCAGGCCTGGGTCCGCGGGGAATTGATCGTGTGGTGGGTATATTCAAAGCCTATAACACGCGAGTTGGTGCCGGACCCATGCCCACAGAGCTGAAAGACAAGACTGGTGATCTAATACGGGAAAAGGCTCATGAGTATGGTGCTACCACAGGAAGGCCGCGAAGATGCGGTTGGTTTGATGCCGTAGCAGGTCGCTTCAGTGTTCAGATAAACGGCCTCAGTGCTATAGCCCTAACCCACCTCGATATCTACGATGGTTTCACCTCGATTAAGATATGCACCGCCTATAAATTCAAAGGCGAGGTTCTGACTGCATTCCCGAGCGATGTCGCCGTATTGGAAAAGTGTCAACCTATCTACGAAGAAGTGGACGGCTGGCAGGAGTCAATAAGTGGAGTTCGGAATTTTGAAAAGCTGCCTGTGGCAGCCCGCAAATATATGTCCCGCCTTGAGGAGCTCCTTTCCTGTCCCATCAGTCTTGTTTCCATAGGACCAGATAGAAGACAAATAATATTGATTGCAGATCTCTTCGGTTGATAACCGTCAGCTATCAGCCCTTGGGGATAGGCAAATCTATCATATAGTTCTTTAGTGCAGTCTGTATGAGATTGGCTGTTCTTTCATCAGGCTCAACTAGAGGCAAGCGAGGTTTACCTACTGGAAAACCCAAATAATTCAGAGCCCATTTGACAGGTACAGGATTGGAAACGATGAACAGGGCATTTATCAGGGGTAATAAATGTCGGTGAATCTTTGCTGCTTCTCGAACTTCACTGTTGAGGAATCTCTCCATCATATCCTTTATCTGGATTCCTACTAGATGAGAGGCAACGCTAACCACACCATAACCACCCAGAGCAAGCATGGGAAAGGTATCACTATCATTGCCGCTGTAAACTAAGAAATCTTCCCGGGTTCCTTGAATAATCGCAGATATCTGGCCGAGATCGCCACTGGCTTCCTTCACACCTACAATATTATCAATCTGGCCGAGCTTGATTAGCGTATCGGCAGTGAGGTTAGTAACCGTGCGCGATGGCACATTATAAATGATGCAAGGCAAGGTAGTACTCTGGGCAATGTTCCTAAAATGTTCCCACAAGCCTTGCTGAGTTGGGCGATTGTAATACGGAACTACTAAAAGGCAGGCGTCGACACCAATTTTTTCCGCTTCCCTAGTTACTTGCTGGCTTTCTTTGGTGTCATTGTTGCCTGTGCCAGCAATTACGACTCCGCGGTCGGCTACCGCTGATTTCGTTTCAGCGAAAAGCCGTAGTTTCTCTTCCCTGCTCAGAGTAGGAGACTCGCCAGTGGTGCCCGAGACCACAACACCGTCGCTACCTGAATCCAACAAAGCTAGAGCCAACTTCTTAGCCTGCTGGTAGTCAACTTCGCCGTGAGAATTAAAAGGCGTAACCATGGCCGTTAATAAACGACCCAGCTTACTTTTATCCCACGAATTCAAAGAGTCCCCTAAAACTCTCGGCTTATTTAACTAGCTAAACTCTCCTTAAGACTTATCCAACCCCTGCCTATACCTTCTTCAGCAATTTGTACAACGTTCAAAGCGCCACCTTTACGCAGATTATCGGCTACTATCCACATAGCAAGTCCATCGAGATGCGAAATATCTCTCCTGATTCGACCCACAAATACATGATCTGATCCACTAGCAGCCCAGGGTTGAGGATAGAAACTGACGGTGGGATCATCAAGCACCCTGACGCCAGGAGCTTGAGCCAGAATCCTCCTTGCTTCTTCAGGGGTGATGGGTGAACCAAATTCCACATTGACCGCTTCACTATGTCCAAAGTAAACAGGAACTCGGACACAAGTAGCCGAAATGGCTATGTCCTCGGCATGTAGTGTTTTCCTTGTCTCTTCAGTCATTTGCTGTTCTTCCTTAGTATATCCATTGTCCAAAAAGACACCGATTTCTGGCAGTACATTAAAGGCTATTTGATGTGAATAGACATGCGGACAAATACGGCGCCCTTCCAAAACTAACCGTGCTTGATTTGTCACTTCTCTCAGAGCAGCAGCACCACTACTTGATACTGACTCGTAGGTACTCACTACAATTCGCCTTATTGGATTGGTCTTGTGCAATGGACAAAGTGCTACCACCATCTGGATTGTGGCGCAATTCGGACTGGCAATTATCCCTTTATGCCATTCTATATCCTCGGGATTGACCTCTGGGACTACCAGAGGCACTGTAGGTTTCATTCTGAAGGCACTACTATTATCAATGACCACTGCTCCAGCTTCTACAGCCAAAGGCGATAACCTCCGACTGATATCAGCATCGGTAGAGAAAAAGGCAATATCAACATCGCGAAACGCCTCTGGTCTCGCTTCTCTAACTTCAATTCTTCTGTGATTGAATAGGATTTTTGTCTCAGAAGAATACTCGGTTGTTAGCAATCGGATGGAGGCTACCGGGAATTTACGCTGCTCAAGTACCTTAATGATTTCTTGACCTACGATCTCGGTAGCTCCAACAACAGCAATATTGAATCCTTCCATGGCTTTTCCTACAGCTTTAGCAAGGCATCCAAACCATAAATTAGCCCCTTGTGCTTTGTCACTTCCTTAATTGCCAAGATGACGCCGGGGAGGAAACACTCTCTACTTATAGCATTATGACGTAAGCTTAGAGTTTCACCCGGTCCGCTAAATATGACCTCCTGCCCGGCCATAAATCCCGGCAACCTCAAACTATGGATAGCTATGCCATCCATCTGTCCTCCCCGGGTATTGCTCACTACCTCACGTGCAACTTCGGGATAAACGAATGGTTTACCATGCGTTTGCAGCATCTCTCTGGCAGTAGCTATAGCAGTCCCTGAAGGAGCATCAGCCTTTCTATCATGATGCATTTCGATAATTTCGGCGTGGTCGAAGAATTTAGCAGCAAATTTCGATAGATGCATCAAGATTGCTGCCCCCAGAGAGAAATTGGGTGCTACTATCACCCCTACCTTATATGTCTGGCATAATTTCTCGATCTCTGCCAAGTTTTCTTCAGAAAGTCCTGTAGTTCCTATAACCATGTTAACTTTTTGTTTTATAGCAATGCGAGCTGCTGCTATAGAGACATCGGCATTAGTGAAATCTACCACCACGTCAGCGTCACAGCTCTTTAAAAGCGATTCTAAATCAGAAGAAAGGAGTATCAGCTCGGAAGCCTCAGCTAAAGGAAGATATTGCTGAGTTACTTCCTTTTCCACAGCACCCACCGGCCTTAATCCGGGCTCGCAAACCACAGCTTTGGTTATTTCCTGCCCCATCCTGCCTAAAGCGCCATTAATCACTACTCGTATGGGTTCTAAAGAAGAAGTCATGTTTCTTTCTCACCCCTCATTAGTGAAAAATCTATTTACCACGGTTGTCACGATTCTCACTTCTATCACGTGGATGAACGAATTTCTTCCGATGGTCCTCGGGAGCCGAGGAATTCTTAACTTCAGCACCAGGGAGATTGGAAAGCCCTTCCAATATTGCTTTGCGCGATAAATTTATCCTGCCAGAATTGTCAATCCCAATGACTTTCACCACTACCTCGTCACCCACCTTAACCACATCTTCGACTTGACGTACATGGTAGTTAGCAAGCTCGCTGATATGGATTAAGCCCTCCTTCCCCGGTAAAATTTCTACCATGGCACCAAAATTGAACAGCCTGGTTACTTTTCCAGTGTGGGTCGCACCTTGCTCCACTTCCCGGGTTAAATCCTCTATTATTTTGATTGCTTTCTGGGCTGCCTCTTCGTTTGAAGAACCAACGAGAACCGTACCATCGTTTTTTATATCTATAGTTGTTTTGGTTTCCTCTATAATAGACCTGATAACCCTGCCCCCAGGACCAATGACACTCCCGATCTTACTTTGATCAATCGTCATTTCATACATTCTGGGAGCATAGGGACTAAGTTCAGAGCGAGTAGCACTAATAGCTAAACTCATTTTCCCCAGTATTTCCAACCTTGCCTCACGGGCCTGGCTTAAGGCTTCAGCCAGAATGCCATAATTTATCCCCTGCAGCTTGATATCAAGCTGCAAAGCCGTGAGCCCACGAGCTGTGCCAGCAACTTTGAAATCTATGTCCCCGTAGGCATCCTCCATACCCACAATGTCAGTTAGAACAACATAGCCATCATCCTTTCCGGTAACTAAACCCATGGCTATCCCAGCCACAGGCGCCTTGATAGGTACACCGGCATCCATCAAGGAGAGGGTCGCAGCACAAGCGCTAGCCATAGATGTGCTTCCGTAAGAACTAACTACCTCGGAAACTAGGCGTAAAGTGTAAGGAAAATCATCCTCCGACGGCAGTACTGGCGCAATAGCTCGTTCCACTAAGGCGCCATGCCCAATCTCTCGCCTCCCCGTTGTTCCTATTCGTTTCACTTCCCCAGTAGAAAAGGGTGGAAAATTATAGTGATGCATAAAGCGTTTAGTCTCCTCCAGACCCAGGCCATCCAATAACTGCTCCCTGCTTCTAGACCCCAGAGTGGTAATAGTCAACACCTGTGTTTCCCCACGGGCAAATAAACCTGAGCCATGTGTGCGAGGAAGGATACCAACTTCACAGCTAATAGGACGAATTTCTTTAGCTTGGCGGCCGTCCAAATGTCGCTTCGTCTGCAATATTTTTTCTCTCGCCGCAGCTCTAAGCTGGATTCCAAAGGCAAAATTGATTTCATCTTCAGAAAAAGAATCAACCAACTTGTTCCTTGTTTCTTCCTTGATAGACGTCAAAGCCTTATCTCGTTGCAGTTTCCCTGGTTCCTCTAGAACCTGGCTTAATTTCTCACCAAGTATGGAAGCGATTTGAGATGAAAGCTCAGGAGCAAGTTCCTTATGCTCAACTTCTACCTTGGCTTTGCTATAGGTTCGCTGTAGCTCTTCTTGAAGCTTAATGAGTTCCTGATTTGCCTCGTGTCCCAACTTAATTGCCTCCAGCAATATTTCTTCGGAGACTTCCCTGGCACCTGCTTCCACCATTACAACGTTTTCCTTACTACTAGCAACAATCAGGTCAAGCAAGCTATCGTCCATTTGGGGCAAGGTGGGATTCACCACTAGAGCATCATCTATATAGCCAACATGTATTGCTGATATAGGACCAAAGAACGGGATATCCGATAATGTCAAAGCTGCTGAAGCGCCAATAAGGGCGCAAATATCCGGGTCATTTTCTTGGTCAACAGATAGCACTGTCGCCACAACTTGAACATCATTATGAAATTCCTTGGAAAGAAGAGGGCGCAGGGAGCGATCGATGAGCCGATCAGTTATGACTGCTTCCTCCGTAGGGCGTCCTTCTCGCCTGATGAAGCTGCCCGGTATTTTACCCGCGGCATAGAGCCTTTCTTCATAATCCACTGTTAGAGGCACAAAATCAATTCCTTCTCGGGGCTCGGAACTTGCACAGGCAGTAACCAAGACAAGCGTGTTACCATACCGCATAGCCACAGCACCATTGGCTTGCTGAGCAAATTTCCCCACCTGAATGCCAAGCACCCTACCAGCTATTGAACACTCAAAAACATCTGCCATACTATTTCCTCAAACCCAGTCTAGTAATAAGAGCATAATATCGCTTGGGGTCCGTCCTGTTCAAGTAAGCCAAAAAACGCCTCTGCTTTCCTATCACCCCGTGGAGCGCATGTCGGGAATGTCGATCCTGGGGATACAACTTAAGATGCTCAGTTAACCGATTTATCCTCTCGGTAAGCAAAGCCACCTGGACCTCGACAGACCCACTATCATTTTCCTTAAGTCTAAATTGGGTGATGATTTCCTCTTTCTTTTCCTTGTCCACGATTATAAACTCCCTAATTTAATAATAATGTCGTATATCATATCACGATAACAAATTCTTGTATAGAAATTGACCAAAAGTTCAAGATGCTTTACAATTGTTTTGGAAAGGCAACTTTTTATGCGCGAAAGTTGCGGTGTTTTTGGAGTTTATGCGTCCGGCATAAATGTGGCCCAGACGGTCTTTTTTGCCCTCTTTGCTTTACAGCATCGTGGTCAAGAAAGTGCCGGCATCGCTGTCACCGATGGCGATGGAATAAAACTACATACCAATATGGGCTTGGTTTCCCAGGCATTCACTGAAAATGACCTTGCCCTCCTCAAAGGATATATTGGCATTGGGCACAACCGCTACTCCACCACAGGCTCAAGCAGACCTGTGAATGCCCAGCCCATTATAGCGAAAGCAGATGGGTTGACCATTGCTCTGGCACATAACGGCAATATCCTCAACTTCGAGTTGCTCCGAGATGAACTCCAGCAGCGTGGCTATCATTTTCACACTAGCAGTGATTCCGAAATCATCGCCAACCTGATTTTGGCCTCCCCCGGCCAAAATTGGGAGAAGAAAATAGAATATGCCATGCACCGCCTCCAAGGAGCTTATTCCCTGGTGATCTTAACTGAAGACAAGCTGATCGGAGTTCGTGACTCCCTCGGTGTACGCCCCCTCTGTCTGGGAACCATTGACAATGGATGGAGCATCGCCTCAGAAAGTTGTGCCTTGGACCATATAGGTGCCCAATTCGTCAGGGAAGTCGAACCCGGGGAAATTGTAATCATTGATAGCCAGGGAATGAAAAGTTTTAAGAAGAAGAATGTTAAAAAAGCCTTATGCATCTTTGAATACATTTATTTTGCCCGCCCCGACAGCATAATCGAGGACAAACTGCTCTATCCTATAAGGGAAGCTATGGGTAGAAGATTGGCTGAAGAGTATCCTGTTGATGCTGATTTCGTCATGGGCGTTCCTGATTCAGCTACTGCCTCCGGCATTGGTTATTCTAATCTCTCGGCCATCCCATACTGCGAAGGCTTACTAAAAAACCGCTATGTAGGACGCACCTTTATTGAGCCTGACCAGAGGATACGGGAGCTTGGCGTTCAATTAAAATTCAACCCCCTTTCCCGGATAATTGCTGGAAAGAAGTTGATAGTCGTCGATGATAGCATTGTTCGTGGCACCACTACTCCTCATGTAGTTAGTCTCCTCAAAAAGGCAGGTGCCACAGAGATTCATCTCCGCATCTGCGCTCC
This sequence comes from Dehalococcoidia bacterium, assembly GCA_036448835.1. Taxonomy (GTDB): domain Bacteria; phylum Chloroflexota; class Dehalococcoidia; order GIF9; family AB-539-J10; genus RBG-13-51-36. Next base: position 17,675 of record JAZFXR010000035.1, read on the forward strand.
TCCCATCCGTTACCCGTGCTTCTTCGGTGTCGATATGGCAGCTAGATGGCAACTCATCGCCGCAAGAAAAACCGTCCCTGAAATAAGAGAATACCTTGGTGTTGATTCACTGGGATACCTTAGCCTCAATGGCTTAATTCGAGCTGTGGGATTACCCAGAGATATTTTCTGCCTTGCTTGCTTTACCGGAGCATACCCTATCCCGGTCCAAATAGAAATGGACAAACTGGCTTTGGAAGCAGTTCACCAGGAGAAACTCAGTGAAACACGTCTCTAAAGAAGCTTATGCCCTCGCTGGCGTGGATATTCATCTTGCCAATGAAGTCAAAGGAACGGTTGGCCAGCAAGCTCGAGCTACTTTTCGACCCGAAGTCATTGGCTCAGGCTTTTTCGGCAGTATGTTTCAACTCAAACAATATGATGAACCAGTTTTGGTCTCCAGTGTCGATGGGGTGGGCACCAAGCTTAAAATAGCATCGCTCCTGGGTAAAAACAATACCGTGGGCATAGACATAGTCAATCACTGCGTGAACGATATTCTTTGTTGTGGTGCCGAGCCCCTTTTCTTCCTCGACTATATTGCTATGGGTAAGCTTGCGCCCAAGCAAATAGAAGCTATTATTTCAGGCTTAGTGCAGGCCTGCCAGGAAGTTGGCTGCTCATTAATTGGCGGTGAAACCGCCGAGATGCCGGGCATATATTCTGAGATGAATTATGACCTAGTAGGTTTCATTGTTGGAGTGGTGGAAAGGAAAAATATCATCGGCGGCAGTTCCATTGTCCCGGATGATGTAATCCTTGGCCTCCCTTCATCCGGCTTACATACCAATGGTTATTCATTAGTGCGAAGAGTCTTTGGCATAGATGCTAACCCTTCGCGCTTAAATGAATTTTATCCTGAGCTAGGCAGAAGCCTCGGTGAAGAATTGCTCCAGGTCCACCGTTGCTACTACCCGCAACTTAAGCCAGCCTTACCTTTGATTAAAGGTATAGCTCATATTACCGGTGGTGGCTTTGTGGGTAATATCCCTCGCATCTTGCCCCAAGACCTCGCTGCTCATCTTCATAATGATTCCTGGGATATACTGCCCATCTTCAAACTTATCCAAGAAAACGGCAATATAAAAGAGGCAGAAATGTATCAAGTGTTCAACATGGGGATAGGCATGACCCTTGTCTGTTCTCCCCAGCAGGTAGCCAAGATTGTCAGTATCTTGCCTCAAGCTAAAACCGTCGGCAAGATAATCAAGCGAGAAAGCGAAGAAAGAGTAATAATAAATTAAACCACCCCACGAAAATCTTGTGATTTCTGTGGGGATCCCACTAATCCAAAAACAAATTTAGCAGGGGTTCCCTAAAAGTCACAAGACTTTTAGGAGTTGATTTAAAGGAGGTTTTATGCGCGCCATAATTAGTGTTTCAGATAAATCAGGGGTAATTGATTTTGCCCAAGGTCTAAAGGAGCTGGGCATTGAGCTATTCAGCACCGGCGGCACCAAGAAGTCTTTAGAGGCTGCTGGCGTGAAAATACATAGCGTCTCGGAGCTTACTGGCTTTCCTGAGATCCTCGATGGCCGGGTGAAGACTTTGCATCCCGCAGTACACGGAGGCATCCTTGCCCGCCGCGACCTGCCCCAGCACCTATCTGAGCTAACCCAGAACCGCATTGAGCCCATTGACATGGTGGTGGTCAACCTCTATCCCTTTGTGGAAACGGTGAGCAAGCCCGGGGTTTCCTTAGATAAGGCACTAGAGAACATCGATATTGGCGGACCAAGTATGCTTCGCTCTGCAGCCAAAAATTTCCCCTCTGTCCTAGTAGTAGTTGACCCCGGGGATTACGATACAATCTTGCAAAAGCTGCGCCAGGACAGTATAGATTCAGAATATAGAAAAGGGTTAGCCCAAAAAGCTTTCCAGCATGTGGCGCTCTATGACACCGCCATCGCTCAATACCTCAATGAGGAAACCTTTCCCGAAGAGATGACCATAGCCTT
>JAZFXR010000036.1:0-5366 GCA_036448835.1 Dehalococcoidia bacterium
ACCGTCTGCGATAACGCGAGCTGCCGGAGTGCTTGCCAGCGTATACTACCGACTGGTACGGAGGCGGCCCGTTTTCACTGCTTATTCCATCGACGTGCTGGGTAGCAACTCCCAGGTGAGTTCTGCACGGGCACGGGAGGAACTCGGATTTACAGCAAGACCCTGGCAGGAGTCTATCCGCGATCATGTTGATTGGTTTCGTGACGAAGGGATGCTGCCCACACGCAAATAGAAGACCACATTATTAGCCAAGCTAATAACGTAATAGAGAGTTGTCCACCAAGATTCTCCTCTTTCCCCGGCGCTGGTTCGATTGTATCACGCATATTACATTACCGTGTGGATAATAGTGTATGCGTGAGGATCTCCGATGCTGCCGCTGGATATCCAAGGCTGGGGTACTGAAGTACTACGCATACTGGCCCAAATGTGTGATAGACAATAAAGCTGGCTCATAATAATATTGATGAAGATTGAAACGTATCACTCAGTATCATTTAGAGGTAGAGTAATGCCAAGAGAAATCGACGGGAAGAGATATTACGAGGCCACGGAGGTCTGTAAGAGGGCAGGCATTAGCCGTCCTACTTTGTTCCGCTGGCTCAAGCGAGGATTACTAATCGATCTGCATAGGGATAGGAGGGGATGGAGGTTATTCACCGAAGAGGACTTGAACAAGATTCAGGCGGAAGCTACAAGGATTGAAATCGACCATGTTTCGGTAAATCCAGGAGATAACGGAGTACAAATAAGGAACAAAAAGCCAACTAAGGCATATGTTTGTGGAGATCCGATATGCAAATAGATGAACTTCTCAAATCGATGGTAAATAAAGCTGCTTCAGATTTACACCTCACAATGACAAGCCCGCCCGTGTTCCGTATTGATGGCGAACTGATACCCCAGGAAGATTTACCGCCGATGACAGCTAGAGATACTGAACTCGTCCTGGAACAAATCGCGACTCAAGATCAGAAGTCAGCTTTCGATGAAGAATCAGAGCTGGACTGTACCTATACGCTTCCCGGATTAGCTCGATTCCGGGTCAACGCGTTGCGACAGAGAGGTGCAATCAGTCTTGCCTTCCGGTTCATACCATTTTATATCCCATCTATTGATGAATGGGGACTACCCCAAATTCTCAAAGAACTTATACTTAGGCCGAAAGGACTCATTCTGGTAACCGGTCCCTCCGGTAGTGGTAAGTCAACTACTCTAGCAGCGATGCTCAGTCATCTTAATAATACTGTAACACGAAGTGTTATTACTATTGAGGACCCTGTTGAATCTGTGTTCCGCAACAAGAAATGCCTCATTCGACAGCGCGACCTGAGAGCTGATACCAAATCGTTCGCCAGCGCAGTAATACACGCTGTCAGACATGATGCGGATGTAATAGTCATCGGCGAAATGCGTGATCTGGACACGATAAGTGCGGCTGTCACGGCTGCTGAGACGGGACACCTGGTCCTCGCTACACTACATACAGTCGACGCTCCTCAGTCTATTGACCGCATAATTGACGTATTCCCTCACGGTCAACAACAGCAAATTAGAGTACAATTATCACAGGTAATAGAGGCAGTAATATCACAGGCTCTCCTCCCCCGTATTGATGGAGGGCGAGCAGCCGCCTTCGAAATAATGTTGGCCAGCGAGACAATCAAAAGAAAAATCCGTGAAGCGAAGGTCTTCGAGATACCCGTTACCATTGAGGTGAGTACACCGGAGGGGATGCAGACTCTGGATCAGTCGCTGGCTGATTTGGTAAAGCGAAACATAGTCAAGCCGGAAGATGCCCTGGCCAAAAGTACCAATCCGATGAAATTCCAGCGGTTTGTTGAATCCGGGGCGGAAGTAGTCACATGATGAAATATTATCGGTAATATTGTGAAGATTTAAGAAGGTGTTAAATGGACAAGAAGAAAATACTCATAGCTGATGACGAAGTAAGTATAAGACTAACGGTAGGAAGGCTACTGGAGAACGACTATGTCGTCCTCGAAGCAGCCAACGGTGCAGAGGCAGTAGAAATCGCCAAAGGACAGAAACCGGACCTCATCCTTATGGACCTCATAATGCCAAAGGTGGATGGTTACACTGCCTGCTCCCAAATCAAGGCCGATGAAGAGACCAGGGGAATCCCGGTGATTGTACTTACTGCTATCGGGCATCAACTCAACAAGAAGTACGCTATGGAGATGGGAGCTGCCGGGTACCTGACCAAGCCATTTAACATCAAGGAGCTAATGAAATTGATTACCACACTACTGGCTGAAGAAAGCCCTCCAGAGTCACAATATTGCCATGTAGATTCTGAAAACCTGACTTCCTGAAGACAACTCATTCAACAAAGCTCTCTCTCGTTATTCGCTTCCTCACATTGGTAGTATTCCCTTTATAGTTCCAGGTGAAGGAGCCCCGTGACTACGTCTTCATCGTGGACGATAGGTAATGTTTTTCACTGACGTTAGCTTGGTTTATAGCGAACTCTTGTTTTGAGCGCGACTTTCAGTCGGCAGTTCGATAAGAATAGTAGTGCCCTTACCCAGTTGGCTCCTGACATATATCTGCCCGTCGTGGTCGGCCACTATGCTGTGGCAGATGCTCAAGCCAAGCCCGGTCCCCTTGCCCGCTTCTTTGGTGGTGAAGAAGGGGTCAAATATCCGGTTCAGATTTTCCGGGGTGATACCCGGGCCATCATCAGCGAATGAAATCCTCACGGTACCATTCTCTTTTTGGGTGGTAATGATCAGGGTCCCCCTGCCATGCGCCTCCGTCATAAAATATTCGGCGTTGATAATTATGTTCATAAAGACCTGCTGCATCTGGAAATAGTCAAGCATTATTTCGGGGAGGTCCGTGGCAAGATGTCTCTCGACATCTTTATTGCTTGATTTGTGTTCATAAGCACGTAATTCCAGCACGTCCTCGATAACGCTGTTTATCTGGTAAAGCTGCTTTATAGGTGTGTGCTTTCCGCCAAAGGCAAGGAGATTTCTTGCTACATTGGCAGCACGCCGGGCCTCGTTGTTGATAAGCGTCAGGTCATCACGGATGTCTTCAGGGCCCTTCTCCATAAGCAACTCGGATAAAACGATAATGCTCGTGAGTGGGTTGTTGAATTCGTGGGCGGTGCCGGCCGCCAGTTCGCCGAGGGAAGCCAGCCGGTCAGTGCTCATAAGCTGCTCATTCTGTTTCTTTTGCTCGGTAATGTCTCTGGCAATGGTGATATGACCAAACAGATTGTCCTGAGCATCCTTCAATACGTTGGTACTCAACTCGCCGGGAAACTCAGAACCATCTGCTCTGAGTAGAGTGTATTCGACGCCGCTAATTGCTCCCTCTTTTGTAGCTTTCTTCAAGTGGGCTTCCATCCTCTCATGCTCGTGGGGAGCAAGCAGTTCAAAGAGGCTTTTCCCCAGGAGCTCATTCTTGGAACTAAATCCGTGCATCTCCACCGTTCTCTGATTTGCCTCGGTGATGATACCTTCTAAATCAATAATCGATATCCCATCGGTGACCGACTCAAATACTTGCCGCAGCTTCTCTTCCGAATTCACAGCGTTTCCTCCGTCTGCACACTGCCCGGGCTTCTCCGGTTTACCGCGACAACGTGGTTGGTCTTTGTCTTAAGGATCTGCAATTGAGCTGCGGTGAATAGTCTCCAACCCCGGCAGTCCCGGTATTCGACGTCGGAAAATACCCCTTCCTTCAACCACTTGAAAAGGGTATTTCTACTGATTCCAACAATCCGGCAAACCTCTGCCGTCCTGTAATAGGTCTGGTTGTTAATAACAACAGGCATATCTTCTTCCCTTGAGACTATTCAACTATACCAGTCGAAAAGCGTCAATCACCCATTTGTACTGGTTATTCAAGAGATATGTCGAAAGCCCGTTCCTGCATTATCACAGCTACGGGCACAAGGCAGAAGGTACTAAGAGCAGCAGCCAGGGCTACTCCAGCGCGCTCTTCATTTCCTCGAATTCTTCCCTGGTAATCTCTCCCCTGGCAAAGCGAAGTTTCAGTACCTGAAGGGGGTCCTCTGTTGAACCTGGAGGGGTCGGCTGACCGGTTGTAACCGGGGATACGGAGGCGCTGCTAATTCGCTTGAGGTTCTCCTGAATGAGCCTGAAAACGTAATCCACCTTACCTGCCGGGAGGTTGTCCAGGATTAGGTCCTGGCTCATGAATCGATGTTTCAAGGTTATGGTGGCAAACAATATGCCTTTCTTCATTTTCAGATTGGCTATATCTTCATATCGGTGATCTTCGATCTCCTTGTGAAGTCCCAGGGCTGACGGAGAGTACCTGATTATCCTCTGGCTGGTGATTATTATGTAGTCCGGCGTGGCGGCCGCCTTCAATCTCGATTGCCTTATGATTCCCATAGCCTGTTCATCCGCCAGCAACATCTTCTTGACGGCCTTTGGAACCTTGATTATCTTGACTTCTTCGCTCATTGCCCCCCTCCAATAGTCGTCGTAACGAATGCCCTACCCGCAAAAGGGCGATTCTTACCCTCAGGTGGTTTCGTATCTTTCGCCTTCATCTTCGTGTTAACGATAAACTACTACTCATACGATGTCAACAGACACATAGACATATTGGCTGACTTGCCATCCTGATTTTTAAACGGACGTCCCCGTTTGTGGTCCCTTTACGAAGATGCAGTACGCAGCTAATCAATTATCTGGCTTGGCTTGTAAACAAAGGAAGCCACCAGCAACCCGACGCCACCGACGATAAACCCGACGCCGAGCCATTGGAGTGGAGCCAGAAGATCGACCAGCACCTGCGATGCCCAGACCTGAAGTTGTTGGGGTGTACCCACCATAGCCTGCAACATCTGCTCACCGCCAACATTCTTACCAATCAGTGCCAGAACCAGCAAGACAAGTCCGGATGCCAGGAACACTATTCCCAGCGTGCGCGTTGATCCTTTCACGTTGCGGTAGATGAGCGCAATACCGGCTATAAGCAGCACGCTGACGACGATACTGAGAATATATGCAAGCCGGACACGCCCGACATATTCTCTCACCTGGCCGAGGACTGTTTCCGCTCCTGATGCAACCGAGGCAATCTGCAGGGGCCCGTCTTTACCGATCACCGTCTCGTCAATCTCGAATGTCGCTGGCAGCATTTCCTCGGCGAACTCAGCCCAGACTACATCAAATGCCTGCTCCAGCTCTTCAGGCGGCAGCCCTTCCAGTTCATCGGGGGGAAAATCCAGAAAGACTCCCAGCAGCACTCCCCTGAAACCATCTCTCAAAGGTTCGAGGGAGATGGTAACGCTGAAGCTCTCTGTTTCTCCCGCCAGATAATCTGATATCGGACCGGAGATGTATTCTACCTGCTCT
>JAZFXR010000037.1:0-7358 GCA_036448835.1 Dehalococcoidia bacterium
CAGCAACATGAAGTGTCCCACTTTTTTTGGCATCGATTTAACTTCAACAGAAGCCAAACCTAGCGCTTGCTTAGGATTGGATAGTAAATCACAACTTGTTTACCTTGGCTTCCTAATAGAGAATAGAGATATCGTCACTCTGTTAAATTTCTATTCACCTCAAGTAATAGCAGTCGATGCCCCCCTGAGTTTGCCATCGGGGTTATGTTGTCTTGAGGAAAGTTGTCCTTGCAAGCCAAAATTCCCAAGAAAGAATAGACAATGTGACCAGGAATTGAGGCAACAAGGAATTCCTTGTTACCCCACTAGCAAGAAGACCTTTATCAAGGACTTGATCTACCGTGGTATCGAGCTCAAAACTAGCATCGACTGCGAGGTGAAACAAGCTGGTCAAGTCATTGAGGTCTGTCCCTTTGCCAGCAAAGTCCGCCTCTTTGGCAAAACCGTGCCCCGGAAAACTACAAAACAAGGGATGAGCTTCCTGAGGGATAAGCTAGGGGAAATTCTACCTGGGCTTAAGCCATATTTAGACATGTTCGACCACGACTTGTGCGATGCCGCGGTGGCAGCTTATACTGCTTTACTCTATCACCAAAATAGGGTGGAGGCTTTAGGTAACAGTGAAGAGGGACTAATTCTTATCCCAGATTGACGTTCACCTTCTCTCTTGCTAAACTACAACAGTATGGCAGGAGGTGAAATGGAATTAACTTTAAGCGTTATCAAAGCAGACATCGGCGGCTATGTCGGACATTCTTCCAGCCACCCCGATGTAATACAAAAGGCTAAGGAAAAACTGGCACATGCCCAAGGCCAGGGGCTGCTCATAGATCACCACGTTACAGTTTGTGGCGACGACCTACAGTTGATAATGACTCACCAGCACGGTGAAGATAGTGAACAAATCCACAGGCTAGCCTGGGATACATTTGTGGATTGTACCGATGTAGCTAAGAGCCTGAAGTTGCATGGTGCCGGTCAGGACCTTCTATCTGATGCTTTCTCGGGTAATATCAAGGGGATGGGGCCTGGTACGGCTGAGATGCGATTTTCCGAGCGCGAGGCTGAAACCATAATCATATTTATGGCAGATAAGACGGCATCTGGTGCCTGGAATCTGCCATTATATAAAATATTTGCTGACCCTTTTAACACCATCGGGCTAGTCATTGCCTCCAATATGCACTCTGGTTTCACCTTTGAAGTCCACGACGTCAAAGAGCACAAAAAAATCATGTTCAACGCTCCTGAGGAGATTTACGACATGCTGGTTTTTGTCGGCGCACCAGGCCGCTATGCCGTTAAAGCGGTGTACCATAAGGAGAGTCGTGAAATCGCAGCTGTCTCCTCTACTCAAAGATTATCTCTCATGGCAGGCAGATACATAGGCAAGGATGACCCTGTCTGCATCATTCGTTCCCAGGGGAAGTTTCCCGCTGTGGGTGAAATACTGGAACCTTTTGCATCTCCTCACATAGTAGAAGGCTGGATGAGAGGCTCGCACCATGGCCCACTAATGCCGGTAGCTGTCCGAGAAAGCAATCCTTGTCGCTTCGACGGTCCGCCACGAGTAATAGCTGCTGGTTTCCAAATCGCTAATGGCAAGCTAATCGGGCCTCGTGACCTCTTCGATGACCCTGCTTACGATGAGGCTCGTCATCAAGCAAACATTATGGCGGATTTCCTGCGCCGAATGGGCCCGTTTGAACCACATCGCCTGCCGCTTGATGAGATGGAATATACTACCATGCCCGAAGTGGCAAAGAAGCTGGCACCACGATTTCAAGACATCTAACGACGGAATGCCGAAGCTCCTTTTAGCTACTTTCAATCCAGGGAAAATCAGGGAATATCGCTTTCTACTAGATGGTCTTGGTTATCAAATAACCACACTGGCCGAAAAAGGAATCGTAAAAGCTGTTGTTGAGTCGGGGAGTAGCTATGAACAAAATGCTCGATTGAAAGCCCTCACTTATGCCAAATTAAGCCAGCTCACGGCTCTTGCCGATGACTCAGGACTAGAGGTAGATGCCCTCAATGGGGAGCCAGGCATTAAGTCAGCTCGCTTTGCTGGTGAATCTGCTACCGATGCAGATAAAGTGAACCTTCTCTTAGCTAAACTTAAAGATATTCCTTGGGAGAAACGAACAGCCCGTTTTAAGTGCGTCATTGCTATAGCCAATCCAGGAGGTCATGTAGAGTTTTGCCACGGCGAGTGTCATGGCATGATTGCAGGCGAGGCTACAGGAGGAAGTGGTTTTGGCTATGACCCTATTTTTTTCTGTCCCGAGATGCGTAAGACCATGGCTGAACTTCCATTTGAGATAAAAAACCAGATCAGCCACCGTGCCCAAGCAAGTCAAAAGGCACACCAGGTGCTTCAACAACTCCACGCCTAACTTGTTTCAAACCATTTGATTGGCTTTTCCACCAACTGAAATTGTGAACAATACGCATAGAAACGAGACTTTCTGCAATATTCATTGAATATTTAAGGAAAAACTATTGACATTCGAGTAACGATAGCTTATCCTTTAAAAAAAAGGGAGGTGAACAGATGCAAGCATACTGTATGAAATGCCGCGCCAAAAGGGAAATGAAGAATCCCAGAAGCATAATCATGAAGAATCGCAGACCGGCTACTCAAGGCGTATGTCCTGTATGCGCAACCAAAATGTTCAGAATAGGGAAAGCTTAAAGCTAGTACCGTAGTTAGCAGAACCACTGAAAGGCTGGGTATCTATATAAAAGATACCCAGCCTTTCAATTCCTGCCATATATAGAATTGTGGTCATGCCCATCCGCAGCAAAATCCGTCTTTGAATTGCTTATCGGGATTTATTTCAGCTATCTCTGGAAAACTTCATTTTCATCTGATGTTGATTACGCCCATAGTTATTAACAGCACTATGCCACCAGCCAATACTACTCCTAGCGCAACGGCAGGAAAGGCCTTCCTCCAATCCATGCCCAGTAGCCAGGCCAGAATAGTCCCAGTATAGGCCCCGGTGATAGGCAAGGGTATAGCCACAAACAAAATCAATCCCCAGAAGCCATATTTCTCTACTTTGGGCTTGCCTCGTTTTCTTAAATTATCTAGGTACTTGTCAAACAACGGGATTCGGTACAGAAGCTTATCGTAAAAAAGGCGCAAGGCAAAAAAGACGGGAAAGAATATCAGGGCGTTAGCAGTGATAGCTATAAAGAAGATAAACAAGGGGTCTAACCCATACTGTAGTATGCCCAATGGAATGCCACCCCGTAATTCGCTAATGGGCGAAACGGTGGCTAGCAGAACCCAAGCTATTTCCCCTGTCATTATACGCTTCTTAAGCAGCGATACTTATGATTGGGAAGCATAGTTTAACATATGTTATTATATCGTGTGGCTGTTGCCAAGCACTTAATTACTTGTTATCGTCTATTTCATTTAGCTTAGGACAGGCAATGCACACGAGAAGACTGTTTGGTACTAGTGGCATCCGGGGCGTAGTCAACCAGGATTTATCGCCTGATTTCTGTCGTGGGGTTGCCTCAGCTATAGGCACTGCCCTTCCTCCCGCCTCAACAGTGTGTATTGCTACCGACACGAGAATAAGCAGGGATATGATTAAGGAGGCGGTTATTGCAGGCTTGCTTTCTTCTGACATAAACATAGTTGATTTGGGCATATTACCTACCCCGGCGCTAGCATTGCTCACTCGGGAATCAGGCTTCGCCGCCGGTATTATGGTCACAGCTTCCCATAATCCACCCGAGTTCAATGGAATCAAACTCTTCGCTGAGAATTCGCTGGGATATAGTCAGGCTCAAGAAGCGGAGATAGAGAAAGTCTATTTTGATCAAGAATTCCGACAGGGAAAGAGAGGAACTTTGGAGCAAGGACGGGATATGAAGCAAAGATACCTTTCCTTTGTCCAAGGCAAGCTTTCCCCAACAGGATCTAATCACCGATTAAAAATAGTTGTCGATCCAGGCAATGGCGCTGCCTCCAAGTTTGCCAGCTACATCTTTGTTCAGATGGGCCTTAACGTAATACCTGTAAATGATGAGCCAGATGGCCATTTCCCGGGTAGAAGTCCCGAGCCAAGAGCAGATACTCTCCAGGGCACAATCGATTTCCTGAGGCATCATGATGCTGACTTGGCTATTTGCTTTGATGGCGATGCGGACCGCGTCGTTTTTTGCGATAAAGAAGGTTTCCTCGGTTTCAACGAGCCTATCGCCTTCATCTCGAGACTGGCTGTCAAGCAAACTGGCAAGAAAAGGATTGCTACAACCGTAGAAACTGGAACTCTTCTTGACCTGGCAGTGCAGGACCTCCGGGCGGAAGTGGTTAGAGGCAGAGTCGGTGATGTCTACGTAGCTCATCTAGCCCACGAACTCAATGCTGCACTGGGAGTGGAGCAGGTGGGTGTCTATATTTTCCCGGAACTGGGCTATTATCCTGATAGTATTTTCGCATCACTATTCCTGTTAAGTCAGTTAAGCGATGCCCGCGAAATCAGGCAGTTCTTCCAAGATATTCCGAGATTATCCTTCGAAAAAGTGAAGATTTTTTGCCCCAATGAACTTAAAGAGTTGGTCATGACTCAAGTAAAGGAAAAGACTCACATTTTTACTCCCGATGAGATAAATACTCTAGATGGCCTCAGGTTGGAATTTCCTGATTCCTGGATGCTTATCAGGGCTAGTGGCACTGAACCTGTCATACGAGTGATATCTGAATCAAAATCGCAGGCAAAGACGGATGAGCTTGTAAGCCAAGGCAAAGAACTTGTTCAAAGTCTGGTGGAGGCTAACAGGTGAAAGCGGTATTTCTTTGCGGTGGCCGTGGTAAGAGGATGTTTCCCATTGCTGAAGACAAGTTCCTGCTTGATTTCCTTGAGAAGCCCTTACTCGAACATCAAATAAATGCAGCCTGCGAGGCAGGTTTGAATCATTTTGTCATCATTGGGAATCCTGACAATATACAGAGGATAGAGCAAATAACCAAAAGAATTCCCGGGATAGAAGTCGACCTTGCTGTACAAAAGAAATCGGTAGGCATCGCCGACGCTTTGAAAAGCGCTGAGCCCTTCCTGCAGGGCCAGTTCTTGATAATAAATCCCAACGATGTCTTTTCAAGCTCAGCGTACACGAAAATCCTCAGCGAAGCTGAAAAAAGAGCTGCCTCTTCTTATATTGTGGGTTATCAAGTCCAAAAGTATTTCCCGGGAGGCTACCTCCAGGTAAATCCTCAAAATGACTTGCTACACATTGTGGAAAAGCCCAATCCTGGCGAGGAACCCAGCAATCTGGTAAACATCTTGATTCACTGCCATACTAATTCGGAGGAACTACTACACTACATCGAAACCGTACAGACCACCAGAGACGATGTCTATGAATGCGCTCTGGACAACATGGTGAAGGGAGGATACAAGATCAAGGTGGTTCCCTACAATGACTTCTGGGCACCAATAAAATATCCCTGGCATATCTTCAAAGTAGTGGAATATTTCCTGAACAATGCTCAACCTTATATGGCCTCATCAGCCCGTGTCTCCGAGAAAGCTACAATCGAAGGAAAAGTTATTCTCAGTGATAATGTCAAGGTACTGGAAAATGCTGTGATCCGAGGTCCTGCGTATATTGGGGCAAACTCCATCATTGGCAATAATGCCCTCGTGAGAGACTACAGCCATATCGGTTCTAACTCCGTTATTGGCTATTGCACTGAGGTAAAACATTCTTACATAGGCGATGACTGCTGGTTCCACTCCAATTACATCGGTGACTCCATAGTGGATGATAATTGTTCTTTGGGCGCCGGCACTATACTGGCCAACTTTCGACTGGACGAAGGTAATATCCAGATAAAGGTTGGCGATAATCTGGTGGATACCGGCTATGATAAACTGGGGGCGATTTTGGGTCGAGGTTGCCGAATCGGAGTAAATGCCAACCTCATGCCTGGAGTGCGAGTAGGTCCTGATTCTTTCGTAGGGCCTCAGGTGTGTTTGCGCGAAGACGTGGACGCGAATAAGAGGGTCCTACTTGAATCACGATACGAAGTACAGGACAACGAAACAAGGCTCAATGAAAATAAGAGAAGAGAACTGCTGGACAAGTTCAAGGGGTGAAGAAGGGAAAAATAGCGAAGCAAGGCTCCCCTCTGGCTATATTATGACCACGTTTCTCAAATTTGTGGAGGAGAATTATGACAAATAGCAAGCTTAGAACCATGGGCAGGCAATTAGGGCGCCGTTCCTGGGCAGAACCCTGGAAAATCAAGATGGTGGAGCCCATCAAAATGACGGGTAAGGATGAGCGGCGCAAGCATCTAAAAGAAGCCGGTTATAATACCTTCCTGTTGCGCTCAGAGGACGTGTATATCGACCTGCTTACCGACAGCGGCACAAGCGCTATGAGTGATCGACAGTGGGCGGGCATGATGTTGGGCGATGAGGCTTACGCCGGGAGCCGGAATTTCTATCATCTGGAAGAAGCAGTCCGGAATTACTATGGCTACCGGTATGTAGTGCCCACCCATCAAGGTCGCGGTGCTGAGCACCTCCTCAGCCGCACACTAATAAGGCCCGGCCATTATGTGCCCGCTAATATGTACTTCACCACGACGCGTCTGCACCAGGAATTAGCGGGCGGCACCTTCGTAGATGTTATCATTGACGAGGCACATGACTCTGCCAGTGAGCACCCTTTCAAAGGAAATGTAAGCCTGGACAAGCTGGAGGCATTAATCAAGCGCGTAGGCGCTGAGAAGATACCCTATGTTAGTTTGGCTGGAACCGTAAATATGGCAGGTGGGCAGCCGGTAAGTATGGCCAACTTGCGAGCACTACGTGCCCTGTGTGACCGTTACGGCATTTCCATTTACCTTGACGCTACCCGGATGGTTGAGAACGCTTTCTTCATCCAGGAGCGTGAACAGGGATTCGGAGACAAGTGTATCGCCACAATTCTCAAGGAATTCTGTAGCTTAACTGACGGTGCCTGGATGAGTGCCAAGAAAGACCACCTGGTCAACATCGGTGGCTGGCTAGCAGTCAACGACAGTGATTTATTTGACGAACTGCGAAATATGGTTGTGGTCTACGAAGGATTGCATACATATGGTGGTATGGCAGGCCGTGACATGGAAGCATTAGCCATCGGGATCACTGAAGCGGTAGAAGATGACCATGTCCGTGCTCGTGTAGAACAGGTTCGCTATCTAGGTACATTACTTATCGACTGGAAGATACCGATTGTAAAGCCAATAGGAGGCCATGCAATCTTTTTGGATGCCAGGAGGTTCTATCCCCACATACCTCAGGACCAGTTTCCAGCTCAGACACTAGCTGCTGAATTATATC
>JAZFXR010000038.1:0-3735 GCA_036448835.1 Dehalococcoidia bacterium
CCGGGGATACCCGGACTAAATGCTACAGGCTCATGGATAACTTGAAAAAGAATGAGCTTGCCCTGGAAACAAAGAGCTTCCGCTACAGCATAGGGCAGAATTTGCTCGGCGAGCTCCGAGCCATCCAGACATACCAGAATTTTCTTGAACATTTTAACCTCCTCTTTAGGTCAGAAAATAGCTATAATCTTTTACCTGCACAAATAATGCAAGTTTTTAGTGTTGAAGATATTCATATCTCTACATAAGATGATCACTAATCTTACTCAAGTTCAGGTACACAATTTTCAATTAGTATAAAGAATCGCCGGTATAATTGTCATGAAATCTGGAGTAAAAACCTTACAAAACTGTGACATTTTATAAGATCGAACTCGCCCCTGCCCGTGCCGAATTGAAATTCTTGCCCGGGTTCTCTCAAGATGACGTTCAGGCGGATATTTAAATGTTTTCAAACTGTGTATTTCGCTCAGGGAAGTTATTGAGGTGTGACTACAAACAGGTAAATATCGACTAGACCTCTGCAGGGCCTTCTATTTCCTGAAATGTACTCTTCTTCTTTAAAGCACTGCCAAGCTTCATTCCCTCTCGGAATGCTGCCAGATTCGACTGGATAGTTCCCTGGGGCATCCTTTGGGCAATAGCTTTTTGTATAGAACGAGTAGAAAACCAAGGACATAAAGGTGCCAATACCCCTATGGCCAACATATTGGCAAATTTCTGCTCTTTATATTTCTTTTGAGATAATCGAGAAAAAGGTGCTCTTACTACATTCCCCCAAAATACATAATTCACTAAATCAGCGTCCACTATGACTAAGCCTTGATGCTTCATATCGCGCAGGTTTTCATCGCAAGCCCTCTGATTAAAGGCCAGCAATATGTCCAACCCCAGTGTTTTAGGGTAGTCTATCTCGACACCGCTGAGAATCACGTCTGATACTGAGGTGCCGCCTCGGGCTTCAGGACCATAGCTTTGAGTCTGGACAACATGGTATCCTTCTAAGATACCTGCCTCAGCCAGGATAGTTCCCGCTAATATAACTCCCTGCCCCCCACTTCCTGCAAGCCTCATTTCATATCTCATTGTTTTCCAATCTGCATTTCGCTATCAGTTCTTTGTACAATTCATGGTATGCCGGCGCTTTTCTATCTACCAACACGCCGATTACTATCTTTTGTTTGAGCTCTTCCTCCCGAAGGTCCTTTGCTTTCTCTACCAGTACTGCGTTGTCCCTCTGCCATTTCATCATTTCCACCGGTGACGCCAAACCTATCTCACGACCGAAGTATGTCGTACAATTAGAGATGACTTCCACTACAGAAAATCCTTCCTTATCAAGAGCCAACCTGATTATTTGTTCAAGGAGGCGTGCATGATAGACAGTGGACCGTGCTACAAATGTGGCTCCGGCTTCTCTGGCCAGTCCACAGATATCAAAGGCAGATTCCACGTTTCCGTAAGGAGAAGAGCTTGTCTTTAACCCAAAAGGGGTAGTAGGAGAGAATTGCCCTCCAGTCATCCCATAAGTGTTGTTATTGATGATTATTGAGGTAATCCCAACATTCCTTCTGGCGGTATGTATAAAATGGTTACCCCCGATAGCAGTGGCATCCCCGTCTCCCATAACCGCAATTACTTTTAGAGATGGATTAGCCAGTTTTATCCCGGTGGCAAAGGTAAGCGCCCTGCCATGCGTAGTGTGTAAAGTATTGAAGTCCACATAGGTTGGCAACCGGCCGGAACACCCTATCCCGGAAATAAGGACAATGTCGTCCTTGCTATACCCACCGCTATCAATGGCCCTGATGAGCGCACCGAGCAGGATGCCAATACCACATCCAGGACACCAGATGTGCGGGAACCCCTTACTTGAGCGTAGGTAATTGTGAATCAGGTGTTCACGTTCTTTCACGGGTAAATATCCTCCAAGCTTCTTAGTATTTCTTTGGGGGAAAGCATAGTCCCATCTGCTTTATTCAAGGTTACTATTTCACATCTCCCCTGATTAACTCTCTTGACTTCACGAGACAGTTGTCCCATGTTCATCTCAGGGACAAGCACCTTGGCCGAGCTCTCCAGAAACCTCATTACAGTCTGACGCATGAATGGCCATAGCACTTTAAGCTTGACCAGTCCTACTTTTAGTCCATTTTCTCTGGCTGCCTTTACTGCGTATAGCGCTGACCTGGCCACCGAACCATAAGCGATAATAGTGACTACAGAATCTTCAGTCTGGTACGAATCGAACCATTGAAGGAGGTGGAAATCCCTGGAAATCTTGCTGAAAAGGCGGTGGATGAGATATCCTACTTCATCACTACGAGTCGTCGGGTATCCCCGTATATCGTGGGCCAAACCCGTCACATGATAGCGGTATCCCTCACCGAAGGCAGGCATGGGAGGTACGTCCGTCTGCTTATCATCGTAAGGGGTGTACCACTCGGGGGGAACAGAAGGCTTGCGTCTTTCCTCAATAACTATCTTTTCTTTTGGTGGGAGCGCAACGCTCTCCCTCATATGGGCGACCACCTCGTCCGTCAGCAATATTACGGGAATGCGGTACCTTTCTGAAAGGTTGAAAGCTTTTACGGTAAGGTCAAAGAACTCGTATGTTGACGAAGGACAGAGAACAATTATCGGGTGGTCGCCATGGGCTCCCCAGCGTGCCTGCATAACATCTCCCTGGGCTGGTAGAGTAGGTAGCCCGGTGCTAGGGCCACCTCGCATCACATTCACTATTACACAGGGAACCTCTGCCATACAGGCGAAGCTTATATGCTCCTGCATCAAGGAGAATCCGGGTCCGCTGGTAGCAGTCATGCTCTTAAGGCCGGCCAGTGAGGCTCCAATCACTGCGCCTAAACTGGCAATTTCGTCTTCCATCTGGATGAAGACACCACCCACTTTGGGAAGCTGCCGGGACATATGTTCCATGATTTCAGTCGCTGGCGTAATTGGGTAGCCAGCATAGAAACGGCAACCGGCCATAAGTGCTCCGCGAACGCAGGCCTCGCTGCCCTGAAGCAGAATGCGGTCATTTCTTCTTTCTTTTGTCATCTCGTGACACCATGATGGCGAACTCGGGGCATCTTATGTCGCACCAGTTACATCCTTTACACTTCTCCGGGGCCTTAACAAATGGATAGCCTTCTTCATCAATGTCTAACACACCATGTGGGCAGAATTCTACACAGATACCACATTTCTTGCACCAACCTTTATAGATTTCTACTCGGCTCTTCATTATCTTCTTAACCCGATATACCTGCAACATGACATAGTACTAAAGTTGGCAACCTCTACTATACATTCTCCTCTGGAAAATCCATTCGTTGGACGAAATACTCGCTGAAATTACGACGAAAAGAGAGTTCGATGTGCTCGATGAAATCGATGACGCCTCGGTCATCAAACCGATTGCCATGGTCTTAGGCGTACTCTTAATCAATACCTAAAGCGTAAATGATTGGACTTATGATGTCAATGAGTAATATGGGTATATGTGGGGAATTTCAGTTAGGCTGTTGGACTTCAAATCTTACGTTAAAATTGTCAAATATTTGCAGCCATTTGCTTACTGCGTGGTCTTTCTGGCAATAAAAAATCCGCCGATATATCGACGGATTCTGAAGCTATATGGAGCGGGAGACGGGACTCGAACCCGCGACACCCTGCTTGGAAGGCAGGCACTCTACCACTGAGTTACTCCCGCGAGACCGAATCTATTTTACC
>JAZFXR010000039.1:0-3895 GCA_036448835.1 Dehalococcoidia bacterium
CGCATAGTTGGGATACCTAATAAACTCACGGAGTTCACCGTTAAATCGATTACCGAGGGGATTGATGCAATCGGGGAGGTTTTAATACGAATAGAAAGTAAGGGGGTAACCTATACCGGGCGTGGTGCTGCTACTGATGTCATTGTTGCCAGTGCCAAGGCATACATGAATGCCCTGAATCGTTTGTTGGCGGCAAAAATGAGTGGCAAGTGATATCGAAGGCAACACTTTTAAATTGAGAGATAAGCTCTCTGAGATTTTGTAAATACGGAGGTGATGAATTTGAATCCCTTACTAGAAATGATATTGAGGCTTTTGTTGGCTTTTGCCTTGGGGGCAGGCATTGGTTTTCAACGGGAACGGGCAGGTAAAACAGCAGGAGTGCGTACGCATATATTGGTTAGCGCCGGGGCAGCCCTTTTAACTTTAGTATCTATATATGGGTTTAATGGTGCAGCGGTTGATATCTCTCGAGTTGCTGCTGCCGTTGTAGTTGGGGTCGGTTTCATCGGTGCTGGAGTTATCTTCCGGGGTCGGCAAGAAGAAGAGGTGGCAGGATTGACCACCGCAGCTACCATCTGGATAACTGCTGCTATAGGTTTAGCTGCTGGGGCAGGAATGTATTTGGTTTCCGTTATAGCAACTGCTATTACTGTCGGTGTCTTGCTGCTCCCCAAGATTCGTGGCTAAGAAAGTCATTGCGAACAGAGCTAAGGTATCTTAGTAAGGATTTGCCGGGGCAAGAATCTTAAAGGCACTTCTGGCAAAGGGGCGTTTGTCATGGTTAGAATTCTGCACACCGCCGATATTCATCTAGGGGCGAAGTTCCCGGGCTTGGGAAATAATGGGGACTCCCAGCGGGAGCAATTGAGAACTACATTCAAGAACATCATAGCCACCGCAATAGACGAAAGGGTTAATATCGTTTTAATTGCCGGGGACCTATTCAATGCTAACCAGCAGTCGCAAAAAAGTATCGAGTTAGTAATAGAACAGTTCAATTGCCTTGGGGCAAATAATATCCCAATCTGCCTTATCCCCGGCACTCATGATTCTCTTGATTCTTCATCAATTTACAAAAAAGTCGACTTCAAGGGGAAATGCTCTAATCTAACAATTTTTACTGATGAAAATATATCCTTTCAGGAATATCCCAGCCTTGATTTAACGGTATATGGGAAGCCAAACCTGAGTAATAGGTCTTATACAAGCCCACTGAAAGGGCTCAAGCGTTCGACTGCAAGTAGATTTCATGTCGCGATGGTTCATGGGTCATTCTATATCCCGGAAAAGATAGCGGAGGATGATCATGTATTCAGGCTCGAGGAAATTAGAACCAGTGGCATGGACTATCTAGCACTTGGACACTGGCACCGAGTTTATAGCTGTTCAGAAAAACCTCCAGCCTGGTATTCCGGCCCACCGGAGTGGATACCTGACCAAAGAGAAAGAGGTGCTGTGCTTTTGGTTAGTCTTTTGGACTCTGGCGAAGTCAGGGTTGAACCCAGAGAACTTGGACTTCGTGATTATGACGAAATAGAGATAGACCTGAGTGAAATACAAGACCTGGCGATGCTAAAGGCGAGAATTTCCGATGGGGCAAATCAGAACCTGATAAGAAAAGTTACTCTTAAAGGGCTTCGCGATGCCGAAGTTATGGCAAATCCTGAGGAATTAGAGACTGATTTGAGGGAGAATTTTTTTCATCTTGATGTTATGGATAAGTCTCATCCGCGGTCGAAAGAGATCACAGCACATGAAGAGCGGTTGATTATGAATAGATTTATTAGGCTAATGAAGGAGCAGATCGAAAGCTCGGAGGGGGAGGAAAAAGATACTGCTGAAAGTGCCCTTCAGTATGGTGCAGCTCTTCTGGATGGGAAGGAAGTCTTATAATGTTGTTGAAAAGGATCGAGCTGAAAAACTTCAAGAGACTTGTTGATTTTCAAGCTCAGTTTCGCCCTGGGATAAATGTGGTCAAGGGGCCACTAAATGAAATGGGTAAGTCCACTTTACTTGATGGCATCATTGTTGCCCTTTTCAATAATCCTAAAAGCACTGCGAAAGAGCTTAGAGATTATATTTCCTGGGGCTCAACCAAGCAGTGTCAAACTAGTCTTGAGTTTGAAGATAAAGGGAACAGATATTTATTGGAGAAGGATTTTGACAAGGGAACAGTCAAGTTTATTGATGGTAATACTCGAGAAGAACTTGATACTTTCAAGGAAATTTCAGAGAAAATAGACGAGTTACTCGGTACCCATTCCGATAATCTCTTTATATGCTCTTCCTGTATTCGTCAAGACCAAATAAGCGAAATATCATCGGGTAAGAAGGAGATTAGTGAAAGCCTGGAGGAAATTGTGAGTGGGGGTAAAGAAAGCACACTTGCTTCACAGGTGATACAGAAGTTAGATGATAAAATCTCTGAGATGAGGAAGGGATTGGATAGGCCGGCGAAAATGGACGGTAGCTTAAAATCTCTGCAAAGGCAGCTAGAGAATCGTTCACGGGAATTTACTGACATTGAAAACGAGGTCTCCAGAGTTGAGGCACAAAAAATTGAGCTATTGGAAGTGAATAGGCAACTGGCTCAGATCAAGGAGCAATATGAGAAGGCCAGGGCGCTGCTGGAGAAAAACAGCCAGCGTAAAAAAGCAGAGGCATCCATAGAAGATTTGAAACGTAAATATGATGAAATGGAAGAGCTACTGGGCGGGATAAATAAACTTGTTACAGCACTGGAAGAGGCAAACGAGGCACTTAAATCCATTGAGGGACTTGAAAATGAGCAACAGGTCTCGGGATTAAGGAGGAAGCTGGACGCAATCCAGAATAGGCGTGGGGACATCGAAGAGGACCTGGCTATGCGGGAACTGGAGTCGGTTGAAGCGAATGAGAAATTGAAGAGGGAAAAATTTGTGAGATTTCTTAATTCCGGGAAAGGGATAGCTACTTCGATAATAATACTGGCAGGCGGGATAATAGGAGTGTTGGTTGGTCCTTTTTATCTCCTGGGGTTGATAATTCTGGGCGCAGCTCTCCTTGCCATAGCTGCTCTTTTCCGTGATAGGACTAGCATTTCTGGTATTGAAGAGCGTATTCAACAAATGAAGGAAGCTCTCCGTAAACGTGCCGAAGAAGAGGAGAAGTTATTGGCCGAGGTTAAGTGTAGCACGGTTGTTGATTTTGATAATAAGGAAAGGGATTTTGGCTCTAGGCTTAAAGAAAAGAATAGCTTGGAAGCCCAGCTAAAAGGGGTGTTGAGAGGTAGGACAATCGAGGATCTCCAGAGGCAAGAGAAAGAAGTAGCAAGGGGTTTGGCGGTTGAGGAGGCGAAACTTACTGACGATTTGAAGGAAACGCGCCTGAGTCCAGAGGAATACGTAGAACTAGAAAGGAAGGTCCAGAGCTTGGGGGCCGAGCAAGCTGAACTTGAGAGGCAAAAAAGGCGCTGCGAAGTAATCATCGAGCAAGCAAGAGTTAGTATAGAGGACCAAATTAAATTAGAAGAGGAACTGGAAAGCCTTCAGGAAACTTTGAAACGTGAAGAGAGAAAAGTGCAGGTATATGCATTAGCGAGGGAATTTATCTCTCAGGCGAGAACTGAGATACTTTCATCAACTGAGGAAGCTTTGGAGAAAGAAATTCAGAGATACTTGGCTGTCTTTACTAATAATAAATATAAGCAGGTAAGAAGAGTCAATAAAGAAGCCCTGGAATTCTGGATATATTCAGATGAGAAAGGAGACTGGGCTAAGCCGGAGGATTTAAGTGGAGGAGTGATTGATGAATTCTATCTGGCGTTTCGACTTGCCCTGGCTGGATTGATATTTGGCGATAAGAAGCCACCATTGATATTGGATGACCCTTTTGTTAATTTTGACTCTCTACG
>JAZFXR010000040.1:0-6382 GCA_036448835.1 Dehalococcoidia bacterium
CAAGACAAGTAATTGTTACCCAACAATCTACTTTTTTATTGAGCCGATGCTGAGAATGTGTGCGACGGAATGAAGTTTCGTTACACGTTCTAGAAACGTAATAAGATAAATAGGTAATCTTTAAAGCATTACTTGGTTCAACAATTAAATCACGAATCATATTATTTGCACCTTGACAAAGCTTCTGGTTCTCGATTATCCTTTGAACGGATTTATTAATGCTTTTTTTGACCTTTCAATTCATTGGTTAGAGGACTATTTTAGAAGTGCCCAACAAAAAAATTAATCGAGCCGTTATCCTAGCTGCTGGTGATGGCGACCGCATGGGTGAACTGACGACAGATCTGCCCAAGGTACTATTACCGAGAAATATGCAAGAGCCCATAATAGTCTCTCCCATAGCCGCATTAGCCGCAGTTGGTATAAAGCATATAGCAATCGTAGTGGGATACTTGGCAAACGAGGTAAAGCGTAAACTGGGAGATGGCACTCAGTATGGTGTAAAACTACATTACATAGAAAACCCACATTATCTAGGTGGCAATGCCATCTCTGCTTGGAAGGCTAAGTCATGGACTACAGGAGAACCGGTAATCTTATGCATGGGTGACCATATAATTGAACCTAACATGGTCTGGTGCCTACTGAGTACCAAGGAGATAACTGATACTCTTTGTATTGAATACAGGCCAACACAATATCACATTATCGAAGGAGCGACCAAGGTGGCCTTATTTGAAGACGGCAGTATTCAGGATATTGGTAAGGAACTCACACGCTGGGATGCGCTTGATACTGGTGTTTTTCTCCTCACGGAGAGATTTTTCAACGCAGTTGAAGAGCTTGCCCGATTGCGCGGTAATAATATCGAGATGTCGGATGTCATCCGCTTTATGGTAGCACAGGGACATCGCTTTGATACCTGCAATGTGAGCGAGTGTTCTTGGATGGATATCGACACCGTAGAAGATCTGGAACTAGCACGGTCCAAGGGGCACTAAATGGCCTCAGTTTATGATGGATATATCTCCCGATATATAAACCGTAAAATATCCGACCCTATAGCCAAACTACTTGCCCGTACCAGAATAACTCCTAACCAGATCAGTTGGGCCGCCTTTGGTCTAGCTGTTCTCTCCTTTCTCAGCTTCATATACAACTGGAATATCGCTGCCGGTTTACTTACCCAGCTTTCTTCGATAATCGATGGTGTTGATGGTAGTTTGGCCCGTCTGAAGAATATGTCATCTGATTTTGGCGGCTTTCTCGATTCCATTCTTGATCGCTATGCGGACATACTAATCATGCTAGGACTGACAATATGGTCGGCTTCTAATGAGATTTACCCATATATCTGGTTAGTCGGCTTTCTTTCCATCACTGGTACCATAGGAGTGAGCTACAGCCGAGCACGAATTAGCGCAGAGTTACGCCACTATTTCGACAGGGGACTTTTGTCCCTAGCTTCACGAGATATCAGGCTGTTCATAGTAATGATAGGAGCCGTCATTGGTCAAGGCTACTTCTGCCTTATTGCTGTAACTACCCTGACTCATCTAACGATAATTTCGAGACTCATTTTTACTTATCGCCATCTCCGGCAATGATTTCGTTCGTAGAAGCTAAGGGTAATTACGCATGATTATACAGTGTGATTTTGACGGTACCATAATTGAGAACAACCTCAGCGTCCTCATCCGAGAACATTTCGCTCCAGAAGCTTGGCGTGATATCGAAAAGGATTATCTTGAGGGGCGAATAACAGTTGAGGAAAGTAATGAAAGGCAGTTTGCCTTAATTAAAGATCCTAAAGAAGAACTACAAGAATTTGTCCGCTGTCATATTAACGTAAGGAAAGGTTTTCCTGAATTCGCCGCTAACTGCGAGGAAGAGGGGAACCCTCTAGTAATCGTTAGTAGCGGGCTCGATTTTTACATCGAAGTCGTTCTGGGTGAACTCGGTATATTTGATGTAGAACTATACTGTGGCAAAACTGAATTCACTAAGAAGGGTATCATGGTGAGATATACTGATCATATGAGAAATGGCATCAAACACGGTTTTAAGGTAAGCTACTTAAACTGGTTAAAACAGCGCGATAAAAACGTTATCTATATAGGTGATGGTCTTTCTGACCTGGAGGCAGCACATAATGCTAGTTACGTCTTCGCAACGGGCCATTTAGCTAAGTTATTGAATGAAGGGCACGTACCCTGGAGCTCTTTTAATAAATTCAATGACATTGGAGACAAATTAGCACTACTCAAATTATGATCTTAGCTACAATTAACCAGCCACACCCCTATATTTTTCCTAACAATGTTTAGTCTTAATGCAATAGAACGGACTATTGTTGCTTGGCTTAATAAAATACTACTTTGTTAAGTCACAGTCTGCAGAATTGTTTAATCGCTGAACAAAACAGGCTTTTGTTGCCCAAGTTACACAATCCGCTATTTCGCGCAGCCCGATTCCACAAGTCAAAATTTGCTTTCATTAGTCAACATAAGTTATACTATATATTTTATATTGACATGTTATTTTAGGTGACTCAGAGATGGATAAGAAGGAGAATATTGAAAGCATAATCGGGTTGATTAATAACCTGATGCTTTCGACTAAAGCACATGAGCCTCATCCCTGGTTGCACCTTGAACTGACCAGGGAGCAGTTGCGCGTCATGTTTCTGCTCTCTTTCAAAGGCCGGATCTCGCCTGGTGAGGTGGCCACATCTTTCGGCGTACCCAGGGCTAATGTTACCAGCATCATTGATCGGCTGGTAGACAAGGGGCTAATCAGTCGCCAAGAGAACCCAGATGACCGCCGTAGCTACATCCTTTCTCTTACTGTAGAAGGCAAAAGCCAGGTGGAGCGACTACGGGAGATAGGCGCCGCCAAGATCAAAGGAGTGCTGGAAAGAATGCCGGACAATGCCCTGGTTTCTCTCCAGATGGGCCTAGAGGCACTTATAAGGGCTCTCGAAGAAGAAGGAGAAGTTAATGGATGTAATTGAAGCCAGTAATCTAGTCAAGAGGTTCGGTGAGCTGGAAGCGGTCAAGGGAGTCTCCTTCAGTGTCAAGGAAGGAGAGATATTCGGTTTTCTGGGCCCTAACGGTGCCGGCAAGACGACCACCATAAATATACTCTGCACCCTTTTAAAGCCTACAGACGGGCAGGCGAAGGTTAACGGTTATGATGTCATTAAAGAGCGCAGCCAGGTGCGTCAGTCAATCGGGTTGGTCTTCCAGGAACCGTCTTTGGATGATTACCTAACGGCAGAACAGAACCTCCGTTTCCACGGGTATGCTTATGGCGTCCCCAAAAATGTTCTAGAGCCGCGCTTGAAAGAGCTTCTAGAGATGATGGAGTTGTGGGATAGGCGCAAAGGCAAGATTAACACCTACTCCGGTGGTATGAAGCGCCGTCTGGAAATTGCCCGGGGCCTTTTGCATCACCCAAGAGTGCTTTTTTTGGACGAGCCCACGCTAGGCCTGGACCCGCAGACGCGCCGCCGCATCTGGGACTACATACATGACTTACGGAAAAGAGAGAATCTGGCCATATTTATGACCACCCACTACATGGACGAGGCGGAGAACTGTGACCGCATCGCCATTATAGACTATGGCCGGACTGTGGCTCTGGACACGCTGGAAAAACTGAAAGATGGTGTCGGTGGCGATGTCATCTC
Source organism: Dehalococcoidia bacterium (assembly GCA_036448835.1). GTDB lineage: Bacteria > Chloroflexota > Dehalococcoidia > GIF9 > AB-539-J10 > RBG-13-51-36. Next base: position 3,692 of record JAZFXR010000040.1, read on the forward strand.
TGTTAAGACGGAGGACAACGAGGAGGCGATGCGACTGCTGGAGGGGCAGTATAAGCTCAAGCCTGGCATCGAAAACGGCATCATTAGTTTCACCGTGCCCCACGGCGAGGAATTTTTGCCCAAGTTTGTCTCCGGTTTCCCGCTGCGACTACTCTCCATCGGCTTGAGGCGTCCTACTCTGGAAGACGTATTCTTAAAGCTCACCGGACGCAATATCAGGGAACAGGAGGTTGACTCAATGCAGCAGATGAAAAATATGGCTAGAATGAGGGGGCACTAAAGACAATGGCTATCGTTTTTCGTACTATCTGGGTGATAGCCTACCGCGAGCTCCTGCGTTTTGTCCAGGACAAGCCACGGATGTTCTCCTCCTTTTCTATGCCGATTATATTCCTGATAATTTTTGGTGCCGGCTTCGGTAGGCTTATCGGCCAAATGATGCCCGGCGTAGACTATATACAGTTTATGTATCCCGGTATTCTAGCCATGACAGTATTGATGACCTCTGTCATGTCCGGCGTCTCCATCGTCTGGGATAGAGAATTCGGTTTCCTAAAAGAGGTGCTGGTTTCTCCCTTGAGCCGTAGCGGAGTGCTAGCCGGCAAGGCCGTCGGCGCTGCCATCATCGCCATCATCCAGGGGGCCATAATGCTGGTGCTGGCACCCATTGTTAATGTTCCCATCAACTTGGGCACGGTGCTGGCTCTTTTACCGCTCCTCTTAATACTCTCCCTCACTCTTTCCGGGTTGGGGCTGCTAATCGGTGCCCGCATGCGCTCGCAGCAGGGATTTCAGATAGTGATGCAGTTGGTGATTTTCCCCATGATGTTTCTCTCTGGCATCTTCTTCCCCGTCTCCGGTGTAGCCACCTGGCTGGAGGTACTCTCCAAATTGAACCCGGTGACCTATGGAATAGATGCTATACGCCAGGTCTTCTTGGGCACCGAGGTGGCCGGCGTTACCGTCTTTGGCCACACCATGGGCATCGTGGATTCGGCTATTGTGGTGGCGATGGTGGGGGTAGTGTTCCTGACTATCGCCATCTGGGCATTCAACAAGCAGGAGTGAGTCGGAGCACCTGGAGCAATTCAGACTACCAAAACTTGGTTCTGAAGGCCGTCATTCTATTTGCTGAGCTATAGGCCACCACAAATTTTCACTAACAGGCGAATTAAGTGAGTTACACAAAATGAGTAAATGTTTGGTCACAAGAGCAAGTATGTAAGAGGACCTTAATTTAGCTTAAATTTGATTTAGCACCTTTTGAATGAATCATGATTAAGACAATGCGGGACTGCATGGATTGGAGAAAGCTATTATTGAGTCATGTTGATTTGTTGTAAATAATAGAAACTGTTATAATGGCACTTTTTACAAACGAGCAAAGCTCCCATGAAATAATCAAGAGAGGTTGAATATGACGACAAATTTCGAAGACGGGAATCTAGTTTTAAGATTATGGTACGCGTCGCACCGAACCCGCGCCCTACTTAAGATGTGTGAGGACCAGATATATGGTGAATACAATCTTACTATGGAGCAGTATGCAGTGCTTGCGGCTATAAAATACATCGGTAGTACTGCAAGGCCAACTGACATAGCTCGGTGGTTAGGACGAAGCGCAAACGCCGTCAGTATGATAGTCGACCGCATGGTCAAAGCTGATCTGCTCAGAAGAGTAAGAGACAGGAGTGACCGCAGGGTAGTAAATGTGTCTATCACCAGCAAGGCGGAGAACGCCCTTAAACCGGCAACTCGGGCAGGCTGGGAGTTTATCCAGAAAATCACGTCGCCACTATCAAATGAGGACAAGCATACCTTTATCAGGCAGCACGATACGCTAAGATACGAGATACTTAAGTATCTCAATCCCGGAGTGAATGTAGAGGAAATGGCAAGAAATGATGACGAGGGCCATGCCAATTTAATGGAACGGCTGGTCCAGTACGCTTTGTCCTCCACTCCCGAAGTCAAACGTCAGGGTGGTAAAAAGTGAAAGGCCATGCGATGAGGACATGTGATTTTATTTACACTAGCTGGTGTAGAGAAGCTCTTCAGGGTTCACAATAATCCCGCTAGAGCGAAACATGCTCCCCGTCCCAACCCACAGGTAAAACAACTTAGCCAACGCAAAAGACCATCTATGTTTTGATTAGTACACCAAAGTCAGTTGGCGTAACGGTAATCAGGTATATCACACAAAACGTCAGAATGTGCAATTGGGTAACAAAACAAGCCTTTGTGCAATTTCAAGCTCAGGTGTACTCTGAATCTCTGCCTCGCCGCCTCGTCGCCCATATAGCAAGTGCCACTGAAACCAGCGCCAGCAAGACTACCATAGCCATCTTCTCGGTCGCAGTAAGTTCCGCCTCTTTGGCAATTGTGAGGGCACAAACCCGAAGCAACCCTGGTGCAAAGGTTATGTGATTACCACGCCCCGAGAAGTCAGAGCTCGCAGTTATACTAAAGACGTGAAGGTGATTTGTTTCGCCCAGAGGAAGCGGCGTGTAAAAAGCCGCTCGACGGCATCCGTTAACGAACGAAGCTGCGTGAGACCAAACGGGACTGAATTCCTATTACTGCTGGGCGATTGACAGTAAAGAAGGCTATGCTATATTGAATATTGTCAAATATTCTCACAAGGCTTGCAAAAGGAGATCTAATATGAAGACAATATTTATTTCAAGGAGG
>JAZFXR010000041.1:0-7842 GCA_036448835.1 Dehalococcoidia bacterium
ATTCCACAGATATCTGCCCCATAGTGAATTGCCCGCTTCTTAACTGTTTCGGAACTTATCATATGTCCTTTCCTAGCCCCTCAATGATCTACCACATACTAAGCCACAGTTGCCCATATTAAACGAAAGCCTACACTGCATATAGTGGAACATTGGTGCTGTCCAAACAATAAACTCATTATAACTTCGTCAGCAGGAACCGTCTGGCCAGGGCTTCTCACCCAGAGCAATGCGGCACAGGTCGGTGATGAATATATTGGGTAGATTGAATTGCCTGCTGGGCCTCCTGAATACTCCGCAACATACGGGACAGGAGGGTATAATGGCATCGGCACCACAGGCAATGGCATCCTCAAAGTTATTCTTCTGGATGTCAACGGCAAGCTCCCGGTTAGTATAGATAAGCGGGGCGGTGCAGCAGACGGCTTCCAATCGCTCGTATTTTCTGTTCGGCCGTTCTACACCGACAAGCTCGAAGACCTCATCCAGAAAGGCTTCGTACTCAGGTATCCATCTGCTACCGCAGTTGGTCTGATAGGCAACCTTCTTGCCCAGCCTGGTGATATTATTACTATGGTCTCTCAGATAGTTGCGCAAGTATTCGAAGAGGTGCATGTACTTGAAGGGGACTCTAAAACCATATTCCTTGGCCTTTATATGCGCCAGGACAAAACCCTCATTGTGAAGGTACACAACGTCCTTCCCCAACTTTGCCAGGTTGTCAAGGACCCGCTGACCATACTTCTCTACGAAGCTTACCCCACCCATGTGCACATAGCCGGCAAGAGAGTTATATTGACCACCTCTCACTATGGTCATACCCTTGAATAGCTGGCTGTCCAACGTGCCCTCGGGGAAGTTGTCAAACCGGAATGCGTCGAATGAAAGAGCAGGTTTATCAGGGTCGCCCGGTATGAACTGCTCGGGGTCTTCTCCTTCTTCAAATGCCCTGACTAATGCCTCGCGTGCCGGTTTGCCGACAACCACTATAGGAGATGTCCCTATTTTCTCCTGCATCTTAAAGATAAGGTCAGAGGGATCGGCTCCGGTGGGGCAGTAACCACTACACGCCATACAGGTAGTGCACCTGTTCAATATTTCGGCGTCCTTACCCTCCATGAGCAACGTAATCTGCGCAATCGCCCCATCCCTGTCATAACCGGTATACCTGCAGTTCACCAGACAGTCGCCGCACAGGTCACACTTCGAGGCATCCCACATTTTTACCCTCCTTTTGGTAATAATCCAATTCCTCTAAGAAGTTAGCGTTGATTATACCAGTTTACGCTCTGTGATTCCCTCATAGAAGTCGCCAGCCAGTTGTTTCTACGGCAGTTTTTGCAAGCAAAAGCAAAGGGCATAGATATTTCGATAGAAAACGCATGATGATAGAATTAGTTATATGCCGGCGAATTTGCCACCACAGTATTTCGAGGCTGAGAAGAGATTCAGGGCAGCCAAAGAGCCAGAGGATAAAATTGCCGCTCTGCAAGAAATGCTGGCCATCATGCCCAGGCATAAAGGCACCGATAAGCTTCATGCCCTGCTAAGGCAGAAGATTGCCAGGTTTTCTCAGGAGGCAGAAAGGAAATTCGCCACAGCCCGCAGAACAGGCTTCTACATCAGCAAGGAGGGCGCCGGACAGATAATGCTGGTCGGACCGGCCAATGCCGGGAAATCACAGCTATTAGCGTCGCTGACCGAGGCTATCCCGGAAATCGCCGAATATCCCTTCACTACCAAGACCCCGGTTCCAGGTATGATGCCGTTTGAAGATATCCAGATACAACTGGTGGACACGCCACCCATCGGGCATAAGGAAGTGAGAGTACTGCTGGCAAATAGCCTCAGAAACGCCGACCTCATTGCTATTGTAATAGATTTGTCCCGGGAACCAATAAGCCAGGTAGAGGCAGCTCTTCAAGGATTGAGAGAGGCAAGGATAGAGCCTTTAAATGATGATACGCAAGTAACTCCGGGAAGTTACACCAGGAAGATGATGATAGTGGGGAACAAGAATGACCTGGTGGGGTCCAACGAGCATTGGGAGCGCTTGAGTTCACAGTGTGCCAGGCTGTTTCCCCTGGTTTCCATTTCAGCCAGGGAAGGTAGTGGCCTGGAGGAGTTCAAAAGAGCAATTTACCAGGCCCTGAATATCATCCGGGTTTATACCAAGACCCCCGGCAGCAAGACCGACCTGACCGACCCTATGATACTGGAGAAGGGCAGCACATTGGAGGAAGCTGCTGAGAGCCTCCATAAGGACTTCCGTCAAAATTTGAAGTATGCTGTTGTCTGGGGCTCAGGAAAGTATGATGGACAGAGGGTCGCCAAGGAACATGTGCTTCAAGATGGCGACATAGTCGAATTTCATATCTAGACTTACACAGTTATTCCGGGCCCTGAACGAGGGCAATTTGAATAACAACTATTCTCAAAGCCCGGATTATCCTTAAAACAGGGTATTGATTTCTTGATACATCATTAGTCATAATGAAATCTGTAGTATTGATATCAGCAAAGGAGGTAACAGACTATCATGCTAAGAGTAACTGGATTATGGATGGGTGTAATAGCGATTGTTATTGGAATATTGATTTTGGCCGTCCCCGACCTGTTGAGATGGGTCCTGGGAATTGGCTTCATCGTGGTTGGCTTTCTAGCCATCCTGAGGAAATAACATCGAGCATATAGAAGACCGGCTCGTTTGCTAATATATACCACCCAAACTTGTACCTGTTATAGATGGGTATTATGATGTAATTTTTCCTCAGCAACACCTGAGTCGAGACACGGGTTAAGTTTTATTATTACTTCTCCGAAGTAGCTGACCGCGATCTTACATTCTGAACAGCGGTTAGGCACCCAGATTGAAATGTTATGTTATAATTTATCTGTGACTAATTATTAGGAGGAGGCTATTATGGATTGGTTCATGAGTACAGGTATCAGAGTCATTGTTATTATCGCTGTTGCCGTCGCAGTCTACCTTATTTTCCGTCCGATAATAAGGTCTATCCTAAAAAGAGCCGTGTCTCACCGGATGGCTGGCGAAGACGAAACGGATATCCAGCAGCGGACGGACACATTATCTTCCATACTTGTTAAAATCGCCGGAATAATTATCTTGATTATCGCAGTAATCACGATATTGCCTGAATTCGGTGTGAATATTACCTCTCTGATTGCCGCCATTGGTATTGGCGGCCTGGCTATTGCTTTCGCTGCCCAGAACCTGATAAGGGACTTCATTGCAGGCTTCTTTATTCTCATGGAAGACCAGTATAGCATCGGTGACGTGGTATCTATTGCGGGAGTGGCTGGTGTTGTCGAGGATATCAGTTTGCGACGCACTGTTCTTAGAGATTTAGATGCTAATGTACATTCAGTCCCTAATGGCAAGATAGAATTGTCCACCAATATGACCAAGAAATATTCCAGGGTCAATCTTAACGTGTCGGTAGGCTATGGTGAGGACTTAAAACATGTTATTGATATTGCCAACAAAGTCTGCCAGAAGATGGCCAAAGACCCGCAGTGGAAAGATGACTTTATCACAACACCCTCGGTTTTAAGAGTAGATAATCTGGGCGATTCAGGCATAGACATTAAAATCCTGGGAGATACCAAGCCAGCGAAGCAGTGGGCTATCATGGGTGAACTACGGCTTCGCTTGAAAGACGCATTTGATAGCGAGGGTATAGAAATACCCTGGCCCCACACGAAGGTATATTTCGGGAATGCCCCGACTGTTATCAGCGAAAACTAGCAGGCTGTCAAGCGGCGAAGCCTCCGTCATTCAGAAATAATGCTATTAAGGGACGGAAAATCCGGTAAAGAATAGGGGGTATAGCATGGCTGTAGAACATTACGGAGAGGTATTCCAGTGCAGAATATGCGGCAACAAAGTGGAGGTAATAGAAGTCGGCGGCGGTACACTTGTGTGCTGCGGCAAGGAAATGAAGAGCATAGAAGATAAAACTGAATCCACGGTGAACTTACCGGATTCCGGCGGCTAATTAATTATTGAGTCACTCTAAATTTACGTTATTTCCCGAAGTAGCCAGTTTATCCGCAAGGACCTCAGTATACTCCCTATTTTCTGACTTCAAAATGCCAGATGCTTCAAGATAAAAAATGTTCAGGTGGTAACTTCAAACAGTTGCAATTTTAAAAGACCTTTATTATACTTGAATCAGTGGTTATAAGCGTAGGTTACCACGTATCTGTGAGAGCTCTTCCGAGCCCATTTGCGAACGTTGGATGACCGAAACTCGAGCCAAGTATTATAAGAAAGGAGGTCATCCAATGGGATTTGCAGACAGAGATCTACAATGTGCTGACTGTGGTGCTACATTCACCTTTACTGCTGAAGAGCAAGAGTTCCATGCCAGTAAGGGATATACTAATGAGCCCAAGCGTTGCCCAGCTTGCCGTGAAGCAAAGAGAACCCAGTACGATAGCTTCAGAGGTTACAGATCTGACCGCCAAATGCATCCCGCAGTATGTGTTGAGTGTGGTAAGGACTGCGAAGTGCCCTTCGAGCCGAGAGAGGGCAGGCCAGTATATTGTAGTGAGTGCTACAACAAGACTAAATTGGACAGTGGCCGATAATTTAATGCGTCCGGACTCTAAGGGGGCTGGAACCAAACCCAGCCCCCGAAGGTTTAGAAGTAGGAGCATTAAGTGTGTCTTAAGCAAATTTAGTTGCACGAAGGGTAAGGCTATAGAAATTTGAAGGGGGATTAATATTGTGAATATATATATAGGTAATTTATCTCGCGAGGTTACCGAAGATGAGTTGCGCCAGTCATTTGAGGCTTTCGGGCAAGTCACATCGGTAAACGTCATTAAGGATAGGTACAGCGGCGAATCCAGAGGTTTTGGGTTTGTTGAGATGTCAACAAAATCTGAGGCCCAGGCTGCAATCAACGGGCTTAATGGGACAACACTGGGAGAGCGGACTCTCAGTGTTAGTGAAGCGCGTCCCCGCACCGAAGGCGGCGGCGGCAGGAGGCCTTTTGGTGGCGGAGGGTTTGGTGGAGGAGGTAGAGGAGGAGGAGGAGGAGGAGGAGGAGGTAGAGGGCGTAGATACTAAGCTGCCAGTATCTTACGTATTAAGACCTTTTGCCTGAATCTCAAAGGTCTTATCAAAATTGACAATAGGGCCCCGCCTGAGACCCTGTCGCTCAAAGAGGTCCTGTAGTTCTTTGTGACCTTCCGGCCTGGAAAACCACTGGAGGGAAACAAGTGGACGGGTAGAAATTTGCTATCTCAGAAGTGGCAAGATATTCTCTGGAGCACACTTCTGACCATCTTGGGTATTGCCTGTTTTCCAGCTAATCCTCTGGTCTTAACAGGTGTCATAAAAGTAGAGTCATACCTCCTATTATTCATCATCGGTTGGGTAGTATGGGCATTCGGCATGGTGCTGGTCATGGCTCCTATAATCATGTTCCCACGACGGGGTGGTGTTACCAGAGGTAAATCATTTGTCCATACCACCCAATTAGTGGATACCGGTATTTATGCTATTGTCAGGCACCCGCAATACACGGGTGGGGAATCTACGCAATCTTTCTCACCACCTTCTTATGGTATCCTCACTGGCTATTCGCGGTGCTTGGAGCGATAGGCACGGCAGTTGTCTATATAGGCTGTAGAGAGGAAGACCAACGTCTAATGGAGAAGTTCGGGGATGATTATGTAGACTATATGAAAAGGGTACCTAGAATAAATGTCTTTTTGGGCCTCTACCGCTGGCTGAAGCGCAGGAAGTAGATAATATCCATGCCCAAGATCGCCTCTCCTTGTGCTATTCTACCCGTCACATTCTCTTCCTCCGTCAGTGGTCCTCTGCGATTTCTCCTAGTTTCAAGTTCACCATTGTTTCAGTAGCAGAAAGTACTGCCGCCCGCAGGTCAGCCAAGGCTTCCACCTTTGTCTTTCCCGGACCGATATCGGTCAAACGTCGTCAGATGCAATGGCAACTTTGAGTATCGCCCTGATGGACGACTATTATTTTATCACTGAATAGCTGTTTTATTCAGCTCATTTACAGCCAAAAAAACTCTTTTTACCTGAAGCTGCGGCCAGAGGAGCTACCGCTAGCCACAATGTAATGTTCATCAGCATGGCTGTGACGTAGTTAATATCCACGGGGTAGCCGAGCTTCCTAGCAATGATCTCCGAGAGAAGCATGAGGAAGAATGAACTCAAGAAGAAACCCGGTATCGCCGCCAATATTCTGAAGTAACCCATTTTAATCCTCCTTTATTTTATTCTTGTAACACTGACTCGATATCCTGATAAGCCTGGGAGAGAATTTGGTGAATTTGTTCTGCTTTATCGGTATCCATACTGCGAAAGCCATGACTGAGCAAATGTTCGAGTGCATGGTATTTCTTCATCACCATAACCATCTTGCCGATGCTTTTAAAACTCCACCTATGCTTCATCTTCCTTCTTACATCGTCAGCGACATTGCTTTGATCGGCTAGAAACTTACGACCTTCTTCCGTAATCGAATAAACCTTTTTGCCCTCCTGCTCTGTAGAACTGGCATATCCCATTTCTTCCAGCATCTGGAGGGTGGGGTAGATAACTCCGGGGCTTGGCTTATAAAAACCGTAAGATTGTTCCGCAAGTTCCCTGATGATATCATAGCCGTGCCTTGGTTTATCTTTCAACATGTCCAGTATTACGTATTTGAGATCTCCCTTCTGAAAGGAAACCCCTCGTCGTGAACTTCGGCAAAATCGCTCCTCATCAAATATCCGATCCCTGAACATTAGAACCTCCTTCCTCTCATATTGACTAATGTATCATAAATAATATCTAGATATATCTAGATATTATTTTACGCTATGTCCTCATCTTGTCAAGAGGTTTCAGGAAATCTATTGAAAAAATCCTGCTGGACCGGCAGGTGGAAGGTGATACCATTGACTATGGTGGGCAGTAGAGGATTTGAACCTCTGACCTCCTGTGTGTAAGACAGGCGCTCTCACCGCTGAGCTAACCGCCCATGGTACGCCTGGCGGGATTTGAACCCGCGACCTCAGCCTCCGCAGGGCTGCGCTCTATCCAGCTGAGCTACAGGCGCATATACACCTATTAAATGGTGCCGAAGGAGGGATTTGAACCCTCACGTCCTTAAGGACACTACGCCCTGAACGTAGCGCGTCTGCCTTTCCGCCACTTCGGCATCTAATCCGCCACCTCAAATTCTCTCTTTGCCAGGGCAATGCAAACAATTGCCAGTATACCCAAAATTCCTAATGGAAGGACACAAACTGCCCCGGCTAAAGCCAGGCCAAAACTTCTCCTTCTTAAGGCCCATATTCCACCTGATATGGCTATTATACCCAGAACAACAAGAAGCCCTCCCATAATTATAAACCAAGGCGAGTCGACAGGGATAATATGTTCAAGCCAGATACCTGGATATAATGCGAAATCCCACAGCCTGAACTGTATGCCGAGCTTTGCTGAAGCCAGCATCGTCCCTCCACCGTTTATCTCAAATGCCCCCGCTACGATGCTTAATACCCCGCCAGCGCTGAGGAATCCTATTCTGTCATTATAATTAGAAGCCATCGTCTTCTCTCTGCATTTTATGGTGGGGAGTACAGGATTTCAACCTATGACCTCAAGGACACCAAGTATGAATGTAGAGTATTTGCCCATCCGTCATTTTGGTATCTAAATCTACACCTCAAACTCCTTTTTTGACACTGAGACAAAAATAACCGCCAGTATACCCAAAAGGGCTGTCGGAAGTATACATATGGCCCCCGCTAAGGACAGCCCAAAACTCTTCCTGTTCAGAGCCGAGATGCC
>JAZFXR010000042.1:0-8654 GCA_036448835.1 Dehalococcoidia bacterium
AATTTCGATAAATAATCAAACAGGTCATATGCAAGTGGAATTATCGAGGTATGAGCTCGAAGAAAGCCAAGCTTACACCTGAGCAAAAGGAAAGACTGCTGCGTAATATATGGCTGCTACAAGATGGCAGGTGGTTCCTGAAATCAGTGGAGCGATTTGGCTTCGATACTGCCACCGAACTGAATCTCGGTGTAGTCAAGTCCATAGCCAGAACAGAAATGAAACAGCTGCTAGCCGAGACCGACTTTGGGGAGGTCAGGAATATAAAGGACCTACAAGCATTGATGGAGACTGCCGCTCTTCTCTATTTCCCTCAGGAACACAAGTATGAATTTAAGGTAGTGGATAGTAACACATTCATAGGGTATGTACTGGAATGTTATGTACATAAGATGGTGAGTAAGGCAGGAACTACAGCCATTCACCAGTGTGCGGCAAAGCTGAGATTCGATTCCTGGTGCCAGGCTATGGGTCTCGATGGAGAGGTGATAAACGAGAGAGACACCAGTAACTGCAATGGTAGCTGTGAGATTGTCTTCAAAATCAATTGGTGAAAGCAAAATAGAGATATAAAAAGGAGGTTAAGAGTATGTCAGAGCCGATAACAATTACACAGGACGATGGGATAGCCAAGCTAATTCTAAACCGTCCGACAGTATTCAATGCTTTTGATCATGATATGGTCCACCATTTTGCACGCCACGTTGTTATGCTTGCTGTCGATGACAATGTACGAGGAGTGGTGATCTCGGGAGAGGGCAAAGGATTTTGTGGCGGCGGTGACATTAAATGGGTATCTGAGTTTCCACTCAGTCCCTCTGTTGCCTTTCACAAGTTGGCGGCGAGTTTTCATCAAGCAATACTAGAGATTCGCCGGATGCCTAAACCGGTTATAGCAGCCATTAACGGGATTGCAGCCGGTGGTGGATTTTCGCTGGCGCTAGCTTGCGACTTTCGCATCATGGCTCGGTCTGCTACTCTGAGGCAAGCTTATACATCAAATGGGCTCTGCATAAACGGTGGAGGCACATTCACGTTGCCGAGGATTGTGGGCTTGGCACGCGCTCTGGAAATAGCTGGATTTGATGCTCCCATTTCCTCCGAGAAGGCATTCGCCTGGGGACTGGTAACCAGAGTTGCAGATGATGGATGTGCTCTGGAGGAAGCAGTGAATATGGCTCACGAATTGAGCAATAACTCTGTCAATTCCTTCGGCTGGTCGAAGCAACTACTTACGGATTCATTCAATAGTGCCTTTGAATCGCATATCGAACGCGAGCGCCTAGGACTTTGCAGTTGTGCGGAACACCCAGACGGTAAAGAAGGGCTACAGGCTTTCGTAGATAAGCGCAAGCCTGTCTTTAACAGGTAAATTTCGTACTTTGTCAGTATATTATAACTATACGAATGTAATAGTCACCATAAACTGAGTATGACAGACCAATATAACCGTCAGGGGGTATGATATGGATTCTGGATTCACCTCTGAAGAAGAAAGGCTTTGACGGTTGCTGTCAATGCACTGAATTTGAAAGCTGCCAGAGGTTTGAGGCTTTGAGAGTAATTCACGGTGATTCACCCCAAAAGAACCTAAGGATAATGAAAGAGTTGAGACTGGATAGATGAGTAGAGCATAGGGACAAGTCCTATGTATGCCAATAGCATCTTTTCTCAATCACCCGCCAGACTTAGCACAAAAGGGTGGTCCATTCCAATAATCTTTCATAACTTTCGTGTTCTCCTCTGTGAGATGAAATCATGCTACAATGCAATTCGCTGAAACTCAAAACTATGTGATAATATAAATATGCTAAGCTGCGAAATGATTATCGCTGTTATCGGAGATTCCTCTTGTTCCCCAGAAGAAGCCAAGCTGGCTGAAAGTGTTGGGGAGCTTCTGGCACAGCAAGGTGCCACTATAGTATGCGGTGGCCTGGGTGGTGTTATGGAAGCTGCCTGTCGCGGGGCTAAATCAAAAGGCGGCCTGACCGTAGGCATTCTACCTGGACAAGATCCAAGCACAGCAAATCTCTGGGTAGATATTCCGGTCGTGACTGGCATAGGTGAGGCCAGAAATGTTGCAGTGGTGAAGTCAGCCCAGGCCGTGATTGCCATCGGTGGAAGATACGGAACACTTAGTGAAATTGCTCATGCCTTGAAAAGTAATATCCCGGTCATCGGCTTGAATACCTGGTCGCTGTTACGTAGCGGACAAAAGGATGATTATATAATCAGAGTCCGGAGTGCTGCCGAGGCAGTGGACAAAGCAATCTCTTTGGCTAAGACGCGCAAAATCCATGAGGTTGCTTCGCTACACTCGCAATGACAAGAAAGAAAACAGCAAGTATCAAAAGTGTAATAGCCAGGGAGATTCTCGATTCTCGGGGCAATCCTACTGTAGAGGTACAGGTATTATTGACTGATGACAGCACAGGTATCGCTGCTGTCCCCTCAGGAGCGAGCACCGGGAAATATGAAGCTGTGGAGCTTCGGGATGGTGATAAAAGTAGATATGGGGGCCTCGGCGTTCTAAAGGCTGTAGAACACATTAATGGTGAAATCGCTTCAGCAATGGCGGGAATGTCTGCTCTGGAGCAAGAAGCAATTGACCAGCATCTAATTAAACTCGATGGCACTGCTAATAAATCTAGGCTTGGGGCCAATGCCATACTGGCGACATCTCTTGCTGTAGCCAAGGCCGGAGCCAGCTTCCGGGGCATTCCTTTATACCGCTATTTAGGAGGGGCAAAGGCTAACTTATTGCCTGTGCCTATGTTGAATATTCTAAATGGGGGGAAGCATGCTCGAGGCTCTACTGATTTTCAGGAATTTATGATAATGCCGGTTGGCGCAGTCAATTTCAAACAAGCCATGCAAATAAGCAGCGAAGTATATCACGCCCTGCACAGAGTGCTTGAAGACAAAGGATTAAATACCAATGTTGGAGATGAAGGTGGCTTTGCTCCTCAGCTCCCTGCTAATAGAGATGCGCTGGAGCTGATACTAACAGCCATTGATAAAGCCAGCTATAAAGCTGGCCGGGATGTATTTATCGCCCTGGACCCAGCAGCCAGCGCTCTATACCAAGCTGGGAAATATGTTCTTTCCCACGAAGGTGTTACCCTCAGTTCCTCAGAAATGATTGACTATTATGTCAAATTAGTCTCGGACTACCCTGTTATCAGCATTGAGGACGGGCTGGCCGAGGATGATTGGGCTGGCTGGTCGTTGCTCACTGCTAAACTCGGAAAACAGGCACAACTTGTCGGTGATGACCTTTATGCTACCAATATAGCACGTCTGGAAAAAGGTATTTCCCAAAAGGCTTCCAACTCAATCCTAATTAAGGTAAATCAGATAGGCACACTCAGTGAAACCCTGTCTGTTATTAAAAGAGCACAAAAGGCCGGGTGGACAACTATTATCAGCCATAGATCTGGTGAAACCGAAGATACTACTATTGCCGATTTGGCAGTAGCCAGCAATGCCGGACTCATTAAAGCCGGTGCCCCTTGCCGCAGCGAGAGGCTGGCTAAGTACAATCGCCTTCTCCGGATAGAGCAAGATTTAGGAAAAGCCGCACAATATCCTGACATAAAGATGTCATATAATTTGCAGAGGATAAAATAATGCAGGTATTAAACGGTGTTCATCAAATAAAAAGTCCTTGTCCTGGGGATGCATCATGGTATACCAATGTTTATGTAATTGAAGGCGGCGATGGTCATATAATGGTTGACAGTGGATGGGACAGTCAGGAATCGCTCTGGGCCCTTCAGGAAGGAATAAGAGCAGCAAACCTCAGGCTTAGAGACATCACAAAAATAGTCATCACACATATCCACCCCGACCACTATGGATTATCAAGCAAGATAAAACAGATTTGCGGGGCGCAAGTAGCCATTCACAGAATTGATGCGGATCTTATCTCTCCCAGATATAAAGATTTCGCTAACCTTATTAATGAGACAGAGGAGCTACTGCGGCAGAATGGTGTTCCTGAGAATGAATTGCCTCAGCTGAAAGAAGCTTCGTTGTGGATGAACAAACATGTCACTCCGAATGCTCCTGAAGTTAAGCTAGAGGATGGGGACACTATTTCCAACGATTCTTTCGAATTTGAGGTGTTATGGACACCGGGGCACTCGCCAGGACATATCTGCCTCTATGAACGAGAGAGGAGGTTTATTCTCACCGGCGACCATGTCTTGTATGAAACCACTCCCCATGTTGGCCTCAATCCCCAGTCCGGTGATAACCCCCTGGGCAACTATATTTCCTCCCTGAAGAAACTAGAGCGCCTTAAGGTTCATTTTATTCTCCCGGGACATGGGCCGATGTTCAACGCCTTAGGACTCACAATAGAAAGAATACTCCAGCACCACGAGGAAAGGAAGCGGGCTATTATGCAGGCTTTGCGAGATGGTCTGAAGACAGCCTACGAAATAGCTCAGCAAATCCCCTGGATGGTCGACGAGGGAAGAATTTCCTTTCAAGATTTAGCAATCTGGGATAGGCGAATGGCTGTTACCGAGACCCTTGCCCACCTTAAGCTTTTGATGGAGGAAGACAGGGTGGGCAATGTTGATATGGATGGCGCATCTTTATATCTATCTAAAGACTAGCAAAGGAGGTAAAAGAATGGCAACAAGAGTAGGAATTAATGGCTTCGGACGAATTGGCAGGTTAGCAATGAAGGCAATTATCCAACGTTGTGGTGACATGGTAGAGGCAGCGGCTGTGAATGACCTTACCGATGCAAAGACCAATGCCCATCTTTTTAAGTACGATAGCAATTACGGCATTTATCCTGGTAAGGTGGAAGCTAAAGATGATTGTATCGTAATTGACGGCAGGAAGATAAAGGTCTTGGCTGAGCGTGACCCAGGGAAAATTCCCTGGCGAGACTACGGTGTGGATATTGTCATTGAATCTACCGGGCTTTTCACCGAGGCAAGCAAGGCTGCTGCTCATCTCCAGGGCGGTGCTAGGAAAGTAGTTATTTCAGCGCCGGCCAAAGAAGAGGACATATCTATAGTTCTTGGGGTCAATGAAGAGAAATATGACCCGGCTAAGCACCGTATCATATCCAACGGCTCCTGCACCACCAATTGTATTGCCCCTGTAGTTAAGGTCCTTCACCAAAACTTTGGCATAGTTCACGGATTAATGACTACTGTCCATGCTTATACTAACGACCAAAAGATACTGGATGTGTTTCACCGCGACCTACGCCGGGCAAGATCTGCTGGCACCAACATTATACCCACCACTACTGGCGCGGCTCGTGTTGTGGGTGTGGTTATCCCGGAACTTCAGGGCAAATTGCACGGGATTGCCCTGAGGGTGCCTACTTCAGTGGTGTCCGTTGTTGACTTCGTCGCCGACGTAAAGAGAAAGGCGACCGTTGAAGAGATTAACGATGGCTTTCTTAAAGCTGCTGACGGGCAGCTTAAGGGAATTCTCGAATATTGTGACGAGCCATTGGTGAGCTCGGATTTTAAGGGCAACCCTGCTAGCGCTATCTTCGATTCCCTAAGCACTATGGTTATTGATGACAACCTGATAAAGGTGTTAGCCTGGTATGACAACGAGTGGGGCTATAGCTGTCGTCTTGCCGATCTCGTTTCCTATATCATTAGTAAGGGATTATAACTCCTACCTGATTTCTTTCTCCAAGGTGAGAAATAGGGAGGGAAACAGATAATGCACGTCAGTGTTTGTCAAATTAAGCTTCGCCTGCCTGAGAATCACTCACTTAAGGGTAAAAGACAGGTAATTAAGTCTATAATAGCACGGCTACAAAACAGATATAAGGTTTCCGTAGCCGAGGTGGAGAACCAGGATTTATGGCAATTGGCTACTTTAGGTGTAGCTTGCGTTAGTAATCATAGAAGGCATACCGATGAGATTTTAGCCAATGTTGTGAAGTTCATTACCCAGAACTACCCCGACATAGAGTTATTGAGTTCGGAAATAGAAACTTTTCCCTGATGGATGCTGCTGTCTTTCTCCATCACCTTGTCAGTTTGCCTGATTATCGCCATCAGCTCGTCCACATTGAACACATTCCCCCGCAGGGTGCTGTATTCGGGGAACTAGACAATCCCCTCTGCCCCGACCTGCAAGCATGCCTCGAATCCCTGGGGATATTGGCTCTTTACAGCCACCAGGCTGAAGCCTTCAATGCCATCCTGGCTGGTAAGAATGTGATAATAGCTACACCCAGTGCCAGTGGCAAGACACTTTGTTATCACTTAGCCACGCTCAATGCACTTTTGCATGACAAATACAGCCGTGCCCTTTATATCTTCCCCACGAAAGCTCTGGCCCAGGATCAGTTACGTAGCTTAAAACGAATTCTAGGCGAAACGAAGGGATTATCCCAACTTCTATCACCAGGAGCTGTGGCAACTTTCGATGGTGACACACCTCAGAATGAGAGGGCAAACATAAGAAAAAGGGCAAATATAGTGCTTACTAACCCGGATATGCTCCACCTGGGTATATTGCCCAACCATCAGTCATGGTCCAGATTCTTTCGAAATCTCAAATATATCGTAATAGATGAGACCCATATCTATCGGGGTGTCTTCGGTTCTCATGTAGCCAATGTTCTACGCAGATTGCGACGGCTTTGCTCCACGTATGGCTCCAATCCTAAGTTTATTTGCTGCTCGGCCACCATCGCCAATCCCCAGGAGCACGCGCAAAATATCGTCGGTTTGCCCTTTGACTCTGTTGTCGAAGACGGCTCCCCGCACGGTCAGAAATACTTCAATTTTTGGAATCCGCCTGTCATTGATGAGGCTAAGACCACCCGACGAAGTGCCAACAGTGAGGCGGCTTTTCTTCTTGGAGAGCTTGTTCAAAAAGAGATTCGTAGTCTGGTATTTGCCAGCACTCGTAAACTGATCGAACTAATTTATATTTATACCAAGGAACAACTACCTTCCTCCCTGAGGAATAAAATCAGTCCTTACCGGGCAGGTTATCTTCCCGAAGATAGACGCCGAATTGAGCGCCGATTTTTCGATGGCGAGCTTCTCGGCTTGGTCGCCACAACAGCCCTGGAGTTGGGAATAAATATAGGTGATCTGGACGCAACTGTACTCACTGGCTACCCAGGAAGCATTGCCAGTGCCTGGCAGCAAGCAGGACGTAGCGGACGAAGTACCCATAGCTCCCTGAGCTTTCTTATTGCCCGGGAGAATCCACTCGATCAATACCTGATGCGAAATCCGGATTTCTTTTTCGGCAAGAACTTCGACAATGCCATAATCAATCCCGACAACCCTTATATTCTGAAACCCCACCTCCTCTGCGCTGCCTGGGAGAAACCATTAGAAGGTAAGGATGAGGTATTCTTCAGCGAAACTAGTGCTGCACTGGCTGAATTAGAACAAGAAGGCAGACTGAGAGAACGCCAGGGAAAATACTATCTCTCCCCCTCTATTACATATCCAGCTCAGGATATAAATATCAGGACAACATCAGGGCAAAGTTATGCCGTTATCGATGACCGAGAGGGTTGCTTGTTAGAAACAGTAGAAGCCAGCGTTGCCTTTTTTCAGGTACACCCCGGTTCTATCTATCTCCACCAGGGTGAATCGTATCTCATCAAGGAACTCGACTTAGCCCGGCATATCGCCTGGGTAGAACCCAAGTCCGTGGATTACTACACCCAGACTATGGAAATAGACGATATCAGGGTCACCAAGATGCTCGAGAAAAAAGACTGCCATACAGTGGAGGTTTACTTCGGAGACGTTGATGTCACCAACACAGTGGTTGGATTCAAGAGAAAGAGGCAGTTCACGGAAGAGGTCATCGGTGAGGAGCCTCTTGATCTGCCAGCACAAAACTTCCCCACCAAAGCCCTGTGGTTTGATTTGCCCCAGAAGGCGATTGACAGGATAGCTGACGCCGGGCTTGACTTCCGTGGTGGATTACATGCCTGTGAACACGCTGCTATTGGAATACTACCCCTATTCGCCCTTTGCGACCGCAATGATATTGGTGGTGTTTCCACTTCTTTTCATCCCGATACTGCCAAGGCGCAGATATTTATTTATGACGCACACCCGGGAGGTATCGGCATTACCGAGAAGGGCTTTGAAATGATAACGGAACTCTGGCAGGCTACTCTGAAGGCCGTCGAAGAATGTCCCTGCGCTGAAGGTTGTCCTTCCTGTGTGCAATCGCCCAAGTGCGGCAATAACAACCAGCCCCTGGACAAAGAAGCGGCGATAGTATTGCTCGAAGAACTCGTAGCCTGAGTGGAAATAACCGGGATAGCTGCGCTATTGTTCGCAGAGTCAATTGCAATAATGTTGCATTTAACTTCTTCATCAGTTATGATACTATCGTGGTTCAGAACTCAATAAGAATGCTGCAGGCTAACGGTTACAAAACAACCAAGCCGCGAAAGGTGGTGCTCGAGGTGCTGGAAGAAACGGAGAAACCACTTTCTCCTTACGATATACAGGGAATTTTGCGCGCCAAGGGCAAGTATCTAAACCACGTGACCATCTACCGTATACTCAATTTGCTTTGCAGCCTGAACCTGGCTCACAAAATGCTATCCAATGGTGGATTTGTGAAGTGTAGCCTCAATGCCACGGAAGGCTGCCATCGCTTTATGGTCTGCCAGC